>DASUNJ010000481.1:0-4467 GCA_036277235.1 Thermoanaerobaculia bacterium
GAAGGTCTCGACATCGGAGAGGGAGGGCATCCCCGTGGTGATCGTCCCGGTCTTGTCGAGCAGCAGAACACGAGCGCGGGCCAGAGCCTCCAGGGCCTGCCCACCCTTGACGATCACGCCCCGATGGGCGGAGCGCGACACACCGGCCAGGATGGCGACCGGCGCGGCCAGGATCAGCGGGCAGGGGGTCGCGACCACGAGCACGGCCAGGGCGCGCACCGGATCGCCTGACAGCGCCCAGGCGATCCCCGCGATTGCCAGGGTCAGCGGCAGGAAGATCAGGGCATAGCGGTCGGCGAGGCGCACGAACGGGGCCTTCGAGGCTTCCGCCTCCCGCACCAGACGCACGATGCCGGCGTAGGTGCTCTCGGCCGCGGTGGCCACCGCCCGCATGCGAAAGGGCGCTCCGCCGTTGACCGTACCGCTCCGCGCCAGCTCTCGGGCGGCTCGCTCGACCGGCCTCGACTCGCCGGTGAGAGCCGACTCGTCGAGCACCGCCGCCTCCTCCTCGACGAGGCCGTCCACGGGCACCACCTCTCCGGGCTTGACCAGCAGGAGGTCGCCGGGGCGGACCTCCTCGATGGGGGGCGAGGTGAGAACGCCGTCCTCGTAGCGGTGCACGGCCTGCGGCGCACGAGCCAGGAGCGCGGCGAGCTCGCGCCGGGCGCGGGCTCCGGCAAAGGCTTCGAGCGCCTGCCCGCCGGAGAGCATGAGCGCGATCACGGCACCGGCCAGGTGTTCACCGAGGACGAGCGATCCCGTCATGGCCAGCAGCGCGATCAGGTCCACCCCGAGCTCGCGGCGCCGCAGGTCCCCGGCTACGGTGAGCGCCAGCGGGACGAGAACCACGGCGGTCGTGAACGCCCACAGGATCTCGGAGAGGCCGCCCACCCCGGCGAGCCGGGCCGCTCCGCCCGCGAGGATGCCGGCGAGGGCGATCCCCGCGAGCAGGCGGCCCGGCTTCGGGATCGGGACGGTCATGCCCGTGTGCCTGCGGCAGCTTCTTCATGGTGCCAGGCAGGCTCCGTCTGGGTCAGGACCGCGTCGCAGATGCCCTCCTCCAGGGCGGCTTCCGGCGAGATCACGAGCACGCTGCAAGGAGCCTTCCGGGACACGGTCGAGGCCACGCTTCCCAGCACGAGCCGGTCCATTCCACCGCGCCCGTGCGTGCCCAGGATCAGCAGGTCGACCGGGTGCTCCTCCACCTCGCGGAGGATCTCGAAGCGGGGCTCCCCGGGAAGGACCGCAGTCTCCACAGGGAAGGGTAGGTCGGGCCGGTTCTCCAGGACGAATCGCTGTAGCTGCGCGCCGACATGCTGGGCGGCCTGCTCGACGGACGTCTTCGTCCGCTGCCGGAAGGCAAGGGTGTCGAGGAGGCTGAGAGCATGGACCGCCCGCACCTGGACCTCGGCATTGCCGGCGAGCTGGGCGAGCATTTGCAGGCCACAGCGGAAGGAGTCGCCCGAGAGGATCGAGAGGTCCACCGGCGCCAGCACCCGGCGGGGCGGCACCGGCAGCTCGCCGCGCACGATCAGAACGGGGCAGGGGGCCTTACGCAGGACCCTGTCCGCAGTCGATCCCAGCAGCTCGGCGGCGAACGGTCCGGACCCGGTGGCTCCGACCACGATCAGGTCGGCTCCGATCTCCTCCGCGGTCTCGATGAGGATCCGGTGCGGGGCTCCGACCTGTACCTTGGAGCCAGCCAGGTCGGATCTGCCGGCGCCGAGCCTCTCGATCTGCCGTCGCAGCTCCTCCTCGCCCTGGGCGATCTGCTCGAGATCGAGAAGGGGGCCGGCTCCGACCTCGTAGCCGACGAGCGGCGGCTCGGGCTGGGCCGCGTGCACGAGGAACACCCGGGCGCCCGCCGCCCGAGCTACTGCGAGCCCCGAGCGGACGACCTGATCGCTCTCCTCTCCGAGCGACGTGCCGATCAGCACCATGTCGATACGGTTGTTCTCCCTGTTCATGGCTTCCTCCTAGGAACGGCCGGCGAGGACGGGAGACTCGTCCGAGACGTAGGTCCAGTCCGCGCCTGCCGGATGTTCTTGATGCTCTGCAGTGGGCGGCACGATGAGCAGATTGCAGTCGGCATCCCTCAGGACTCCGGAGGCGACGCTGCCGAGCATGAACCTCTCGAAGCCTGTGCGTCCGTGGGTGCCGAGCACGGCGAGGTCCGCCCGCCTCTCCTTGAGCGCTGCGAGGATCTCCTCCCGCGCGTAGCCGGTGCGCACCCGGATCGACTGCGGGCGTGCCCTCCCGGACGCATTGGCCGTCACGAAACGGCTCAGCTCCTCGCCCGCGAAATGCTGGATCTGCTCGGGAGTGAAGTTGATCGAGCCGCCGACCTCGAACGGGTGGAGGACGAAGAGCACCTCCGATTCGGTGGCCGGGAGCCCGAGCTGAGCCAGGAAATCGAGACCTTGGCGGAGGGCGTTCGCCGAAGTGGCCGAGAGATCGACCGGGAACTCGACCCGGATCGGCGGGAACGCGGCCTCGGAGCGGACTGCGAGCACCGGGCAGGGCGCCTTGCGGATCACCCGGTCCGCTGTCGAGCCCAGCATGTGTGAGGACTCCGCGGCGCCGATGATCACGAGGTCGGCCTGGACACTGCGGGCGAGCTCCACGATCTCCCGGTGAGGCGCGCCGATCACGAGGCGAACCTGGTCATGAGAGAAGCCCGGAAGCGCTGCCAGCCAGGTCCGGCGGGCCTGCTCGTCGAGCAGCTCCCGCAGGTTGTTCCAGTTCTTCTCGCTCCAGATCGCATCCACGCCCGCGCCGGATGGATCGAGAAGCACGGAGCCGGCATGGATGAGCCACGGCGTCGCGCCGGTCGCCTTCGCGATGGCGAGGCCGGTCCTCACGACGCTGTCGCTGTGCTCGGTGAGCGAGGTGCCGATGACGATGTTCTTCAGGCTTTTCATGGCCATCCTCCTTGGAAGGGGCATGTCTGTTCGTTGAACCCGTTTTCTCACGGCGGATGGCCGGAGCGGGACGCCCGCGGAGGTGAAGAGCGTCACGCTGCCGGGTGGGCCGTTTTCACCCGGACGGGTGGGAAGGAGCTAGGCTAGAATGACGGGTGATCGACTTGCCGCGGACGAAATGAGCCAGGACCCAAGCTCCAGCAGCGAGGCCCGCCACGGCGCGCTCTTCGAGAACCCCATGCTCCAGGCGGTCCTCAATGCCGCTGTGGACGGGATCGTGCTCATCGATACCAAAGGGATCATCCAGACGGTCAATCCCTCAGTCCAGAAGATGTTTGGCTACCCGCCCGAGGAGCTGCTGGGGCGCAACGTCAAGGTGCTCATGCCGTCGCCTCGGCGCGAGGAGCACGACGGCTATCTCGCTCACTATCTGGAGACCGGCGAGGCGCGGATCATCGGCATCGGCCGGGAGGTCGAAGGCCGGCGGCGCGACGGCTCCATCTTTCCGCTCGACCTCGCGGTCAGCGAGGTCCATTACGGCGGCGAGATCTTCTTCCTGGGGACGCTGCGCGACATCAGCGAGCGCGTGCGGATGGAGTCCGAGATCCGCCAGTCCCAGAAGATGGAAGCCGTCGGGCGCTTGGCGGGAGGTGTAGCGCACGACTTCAACACGCTGCTCGGCACGATCCGCGGCTACAGCGAAATGCTGCTCGGCGCCCTGCCGGCCGGAGAGCCCCTTCACCGCCACGTCGAACAGATTCACCGCGCCGCGTTGCGCGGAGCACAACTGACGCGGCAGCTTCTCGTCTTCAGCCGGCGGCAGGAGGTCCAGGCCCGGGCGGTCGACCTGGGGAAGCTGCTCGAGGACGTGGAGGTCATGCTCGACCGCCTCATCGGCGAGGACGTGGAGCTGATCCGGGAAATCGAGCCGCGGCTCGGGCAGGTCTGGGGCGACTCGGGCGAGCTGCACCAAGTCATCCTCAACCTGATCGTCAACGCCTGTGACGCCATGCCCTCGGGCGGCACTCTCAGCCTGTCCCTGGGCGGCTTCGAAGCGGACCAGGAGATCGCTGTCGAGGGCGGCCGCCTCCCTCCAGGCCGCTACGTCCTGCTGCGGGTGTCGGACACCGGCAAGGGCATGGACGAGGAAGTCCGGAGGCGGATCTTCGAACCGTTCTTCACCACCAAGGGGCCGGGCGAGGGGACAGGGCTGGGGCTCTCCACGGTGCACGCCATCGTCCGGCGGACCAAGGGAGGCATCGCGGTGGAGAGCCAGCCCGGCCAGGGCTCCACCTTCCGGGTCTACCTCCCCTGCACCGAGGCTCCAGTCGAAGAGCCCCAGCCGGTTGAACCGGCCGAGCACGCCCCGGCGGCCAGCGGCGGCCGGGAGACGATCCTCCTCGTCGAGGACGACGACATGTTCCGGGGGCTTCTGCGGCAGGTGTTGGAAGGCCAGGGGTACAAGGTGCTCGCGGCGGGGAACCCGGCGGCGGCCCTGAAGCTGTCGGAAGCGCACGGCGACGGCATCCAGCTCCTGCTGAGCGAC
>DASUNJ010000482.1:0-2831 GCA_036277235.1 Thermoanaerobaculia bacterium
CATCCTGGCCGGGATGGAGGAGGCCGACACGGGAACCCGCGCCGTCCGCCGGGGCACCCGGGTCGGCTACGTTCCCCAGGACCCGATGTTCCCGCCGGGGCAGACGGTCGAGGAGGTCCTCACCGGGGCGCTCGTGGACGATCCTGCCGAGGACTTCGAGAAGGCGATCCGGGTGGCCGTCCTGCTCGGCCGGGCCGGGTTCAACGATCCGGCCCAGCCGGAGGACGTGCTCTCCGGCGGCTGGCGCAAGCGCCTGGCCATCTCCCGCGAGCTGGTCAAGGCGCCGGACGTCCTCCTCCTCGACGAGCCCACGAACCACCTGGACGTCGAGGGCATCCTCTGGCTGGAGGAATTGCTCAAGAGCGAGCCGCTCGCCTACGTGGTGGTCAGCCACGACCGCTGGTTCCTGGAAAACGTAACCACCCGCATGCTGGAGCTCGACAGGCGGTACCCCGAGGGGCTCTTCCAGGCGCCGGGCAGCTACAGCGACTTCCTGGAGAAGCGGGACGAGGTGCTGCGCAACCAGGCCGAGTACCAGGCGTCGCTCGCCAACCGGGTGCGCCGCGAGGTGGAATGGCTCAAGCGCGGGGCCAAGGCGCGCACCACCAAGGCCAAGGGGCGCATCCAGGAGGCCGAGCGCCTCATCTCCGAGCTCGACGAGATCAAGGAGCGGACCGGGCCCGCCAACCAGGCCCGCGTGGGCCTCGACTTCAACGCCTCGGACCGCAAGACCAAGAAGCTCCTCGTCGCCACCGGGCTCGCCAAGTCCTTCGACGGACGGAAGATCGTCTCCAATCTCGACGTCAAGCTCACCCCCGGCGCCCGGCTCGGCCTGCTCGGGCCGAACGGCAGCGGCAAGACCACCCTCCTCTCGCTGCTCGACGGCACCCTCGAGCCCGACGCCGGCACGATCGAGCGGGCGGAGTGGCTGAGGACCGTGCGCTTCGAGCAGGGCCGCGAGACCCTGGACCGCTCCGTGTCGCTGCGCCGGGCGCTCGCGCCGGAGGGGGATTCGGTGCTCTACCAGGGGCGCTCGGTACACGTGGCGTCCTGGGCGAAGCGCTTTCTCTTCCGTTCCGAGCAGCTCGACACGCCCGTGTCCCGGCTCTCGGGCGGCGAGCAGGCCCGCATCCTGATCGCCCGCCTGATGCTCCAGCCCGCGGACCTCCTCATCCTGGACGAGCCCACGAACGACCTCGACATTCCCACGCTGGAGGTCCTGGAGGAGAGCCTGCTGGAGTTCCCCGGCGCGCTGGTCCTGGTGACCCACGACCGCTACCTCCTGGAGAGCGTCTCGACCGTGGTCCTCGCCCTCGACGGCAAGGGCAACTCCCGCTACTTCGCCGACTACGCGCAATGGGAAGCGCACCGGGAAGCTGAGACGACCTCGAAGCCCGCTCCCAAGGCGTCTGCTGCCCTCCCTTCGAAACAGGAGAAGCCGAAGCGCCTCTCCTACAAGGAGAAGCTGGAGTGGGAGCAGATGGAGGCGAAGATCGAGGAGTCCGAGAACGCCCTGGCCGCGGCCCAGGAGGCCATGGAAGATCCCGCGGTCGCCAGCGACTTCGCCAAGCTCCAGGCCCGCAGCGCGGATCTGGAAACGGCCAGGCAGGAGGTCGAGCGGCTGTACGCGAGGTGGGCGGAGCTTGAGGCGAAGCGGGGGTAGCCCCCGCGTCAGGGGAGAGGCCCTTCAACGGGCCAGCGGCCCGCCTTCAGAAGCCCGCTATCGAGAATGATCCTCATGTCCCTGTCGCGGGCGAGCACGGAGCACCCGTGTTCCTCCGCGAGCACCGCGATGATGCAGTCGATCGTCGAACGGATCGTCTTTCCACTCTGGCGCAAGGCGCGATAGAGATCCGCCGCCCGGAAGGACTGGTCGATGCCCGCAGGTTCCAGGAAAGTCAGGTCCCGGAACAAATCAGACAACCGCGAGCGCCCCTTGTCTCTGCGGAGCCCCTGAAAGACCTCGGCGACAATGACGCCGCAGGTACAGATCTCGTGATCGCTTCGGAAAAGGTCCGCCAGAGCCTGGCGCTCCGGAGAGACGAAGCCGTTGAAGAAATCGATCCAAGCCGAGGAGTCGACCAGGACCCTCAAGCCCTCTTTCCCCGACCCCGCAACTCGTTCAGATCTCCCTCCCAGGGCACCTTTCCCTCGAACTGGAGGAACTCCTGCAGGCGCCGGCGTCGGGAGAACTCGCGGAGCGCCTCGTTGATGACATCTGTCTTGGTCTTTCCTGGGGCAGCTTCCATGGCGCGTGCCAGCGCCTCGTCGTCCACGTTCAGTGTCGTCCTCATCGTGTCCTCCCGATGCAGATGATAGGCGCTGATCGTCTGCATTGCAAAGTACCGTCAGCGTCAGTGCCCGACATCCACCACCAGCCGCGCCGGGCTCGCCAGCTCCTGCAACCGGTAGGGGCGGCGGGAGGCGAGGCCGAGGACCCAGGTCACATCGGCTTCGAAGTCGCAGGTGGACTCCAGCTCTTTCAGGACGGGCAGGGCCGGATGCCTTTCGCGCTGCTGGACCGTGGGCTCTCCCGCCTCGGTGTGCGCCTGTGCCGGCAGGAGCTGGACCTGGAGCCAGGCACCTCCGGCGACTTCGACCGGCTCTCCGGACCCGCACTGCACCGGCTGGTCCTGGTATCCGATGCGGTAGCCAGGGACCGCGTTCCCTTCGAATTCGAAGACCACGCGATCGAATCCCTCCTGTTCTGCCGCGCGAACCTCGCGCAGGACGGCGACGGGCGCATCGGCGCGCTGCTTTTCGGTGGCCTCCGTCGTCCCTGAGAAGGATTCCGTCCTGACCGGGGCGGACGGGGCGCAGGCGGCCAGCAG
>DASUNJ010000483.1:0-2652 GCA_036277235.1 Thermoanaerobaculia bacterium
TCCGCATCGAGCTGGGTGAGATCGAGGCCACTCTCGCAGGGCTGCCCGGGGTCCGCGGCAGCGCCGCGAGAGTCACGAAGAGGGACGGCACCATGTGGCTGGGGAGCCGAGCCGCCAGGAAATCGCGCAACTCCCGCCCGCCGGGGCGGCCGGCCGTGTACGCCACGAGCCGCGGCGAGCCGGCCGGATCGCCGGCCGCCACGACCACGGCCTCGCGCACCTCCGGATGGGCGAGCAGCGCCGCCTCGATCTCCCCCAGCTCGATGCGGAAGCCGCGGATCTTGACCTGGTGGTCGATGCGGCCCAGGAACTCCAGCTCGCCGTCGGCCCGCCAGGCCACCAGGTCCCCGGTCCGGTAGAGGCGGTCATCGGACCGATCCGTCCGATCGGACCGATCCGTCTGATCTCTGAACGGATCCGGCACGAACCGCTCGGCGGTCAGCTCCGGCCGGCCGAGATAGACGCGGGCCAGCCCGGCGCCGCCGAGGAGCAGCTCGCCCGGCACCCCCACCGGCAGCGGCTGGAGCTGCGCGTCCACCACGTAGGCCCGGGTGTCCGCGACAGGCCGGCCGATCGAGGGAGCCCGGCCGTCCTGCCGGACCGCGGCGAACGTCGAGTAGGTGGTGTCCTCCGAAGGGCCGTAGAGGTTGTACAGCCGCTCGACGCCCGCGGCGTGGATCTGCTCCGCCAGCGCCGAGGACAGCGGCTCGCCCGCCAGATTCACCGTGCGCACGCCCGGCGGCAGACCGCCACGCACCAGCTCGGCGAGAGCCGATGGAACCGTGTTGACCAGCCGCACCTCGGCGGCCGCGGGCAAGGCCGGGAGCTCCAGCGCGTTGGCGGCCAGGATCACCTTGCCGCCCCAGGCCAGGGGCACGAAGATCTCGAACACCGACAGGTCGAAGCTGATCGAGGTCGCCGCCAGCACACCTGCCAGGTCCTCGGCCGGGAAGACCTCGCGCGCCCAGCGGACGAGGGTCACCGCGCTGCGGTGCTCGATCGCCACCCCCTTCGGCCGCCCGGTCGAGCCCGAGGTGTAGATCACGTAGGCCAGGTTGCCGGGTCCGCTGCGCAGCGGCGGCCGCGACGCGGGCTCTCCCGCCAGCGCCTCGCGCTCGTCGTCGAGCGAGACCACCGCCGCCCCGCGCGCCGCCACCTGCCGCGGCAGGCGGTCGCGCAGCCGGTCCTCGATCAGGACTGCCGCGAGGCCGGAGTCCTCGACCATGAACCCGAGCCTCTCCAACGGATAGGCGGGATCGAGCGGCACGTAGGCGCCGCCGGCCTTGAGCACCGCCAGAAGCGCCACCACGAGCTCGGCGGAGCGCTCCAGCAGGATGCCCACGGCCCGCTCGGGTCCGATCCCCAGGCGGATCAGGCGGTGGGCCAGGCGGTTGGCCCGCCGGTCCAGCTCGGCATAGGAGAGCCGCTCGGCGCCGTGGACCAGCGCCTCGGCCTGCGGCGTCTCCTGCGCCCTCTCCTCGAACGCCGCGTGCAGCAGCCCGGCCGCCGGGTAGCCACGGCCGGTGTCGTTCCACTCCTCCAGGAGCTGCGCCCGCTCGGCCGCCGTGAGCAGCGCCAGCTCCCCGAACGGCCGCCCGGGATCGGCCAGGGCCGCTGCGAGCAGCGTCTGCAGATGGCCCGCCATGCGGTCGATCCGCGCCGCGTCGAACAGGTCGGTGTTGTACTCCAGGGCGCCGCCGAGCGCGCCCCCTTCACCGGGCTCGAAGAAGAGGCTGAGATCGAGCTTCGCCACGCCGGGATCGCCGGCGAGCGGCGCCGCGGCCACCCCGGGCAGCGCGAGATCGAGCGACGGCGTGTTCTGCAGGGCGAACAGGACCTGGAACAGCGGCGAGAGGGCGAGGCTGCGCTGCGGCCGCAGCTCCTCCACCAGCTTTTCGAACGGCAGGTCCTGGTGTGCGAAGGCGTCGAGCGTCTCCTCCCGCACCCGCCGCAGCAGCTCGCCGAAGGAAGGGGAGCCCGTGAGGTTGCCGCGCAGCACCAGGGTGTTGACGAAGAACCCGATCAGCGGCTCGGTCTCCAGATGGTGCCGGCCCGCGATCGGCGTGCCGACCCGCACCTCCGCGGCGCCGGTGTAGCGGCCGAGCAGGGCCTGGAAGGCGGCGAGGAGCGTCATGAACAGAGTGGCGCCGCGCTCCTGGCTGAAACGCAGCAACCCGCCGGCCAGCTCCTCGGGCAGATGGACCGGCCGGGTGGAGCCGCGGAAGGTCTGGACGGCCGGACGGGGGCGGTCGGTGGGCAGGTTGAGCGGCTCGTCCACGCTGCCCAGCCGGGTGCGCCAGTGGTCCACCTCGGCGGCGAGGACCTCGCCCGAGAGCCAGCCGCGCTGCCAGAGGGCGAAGTCGGCGTACTGGATCGACAGCTCCGGCAACGGCGACGGCCGGCCCTCGGCGAAGGCGCCGTAGAGCGCCGCCACCTCGCGGCCCAGCACCGCAAGCGACCAGGCGTCGCCGGCAATGTGGTGCAGCGAAAAGGCCAGCACGTGCTCGGCATCGCCGAGCCGCAGCAGGAGAACGCGCAGCGGGGAGTCGCGCCGGAGATCGAAGGGGCGCCGCCCCTCCTCCCGCGCCAGCTTCAGGGCCCGGGCCAGACGCTCCGGCGTCGGCAGATGGGTCAGGTCGACGCACGGCATGG
>DASUNJ010000484.1:0-15558 GCA_036277235.1 Thermoanaerobaculia bacterium
CGCGGCGGCGAATCCGCGGCCCTTCCCTACGACCGCAGCGTCGCGGCGCGAGAGGATCTCCTCTACTCGATCTTCGTCTATGTGCGATACATCCTCTCCGACGCCGCGCCTCGTGACGAAAGGCTCCTCCCAGCGCTCAATTGCATCCTCGCGGACCCGCACCGCCGCCTGAGACAAGAGCTTGTCTCGGAACGACTGGAGCGGGCCCGTGGCATCGATCCCCGGACGCTGGAACGGCTGGTCTCCCAGTCCGGCCCCGTAGTGCGGGCCTCGGGCCGCCAGGCTGCGACCCCCATCGCCCTGGCTCTTCGCGGACATCTGCCGGAACGCGTCGAAGAGCGCCGGACCTTCTCCACGCTCGACACGGCGGAGAACCGCTTCGTCAAAAGCTTCCTCCAAGTGTTGGACGCGATTCTCGATCAGATGGCGGTCGCCTGCCTGGAGCTGCCGGACCCTTTCGCTCGCCGCACTCTCGCGGACTGCGCTCGGCTGCCGCGCATCCTCGCGCCCTTCCTGCGCCATCGGATGTGGTCGGAGGTCGGTCCCATGATCCATCTCCCGGCCTCTTCCACGGTCCTCCAGCGCCGCCGGGGATATCGGCAGGTCTTCCAGCACTTCTCCCGACTGCGGCTCGCCGCCCGGGTCCCGCTCGACCGTGAGCTGGTCCGGCGACTGCTGGAGGCCCGCGACGTGGCGGAGTTGTACGAGTTGTGGTGCTTCTTCACCCTGGTCCGCGGAGCCGAGGAGATTCTCGGCCCGCCGTCCCGTGCCGACGCACCCGAGCGGCGGACGGCTCAACTGGCAGTCTACCGGGAATTCCAGGTCTCCTGGCCAGACGGAACCTCCCTCGTCTACAACCGCTCGTTCCGTCCTTCCAAGCGGTGCTCGTACTCGGTGACTCTCCGTCCGGATGTCACTCTGACCATCCCAGGCGCTGGTCTGCACCTGTTCGACGCCAAGTTCCGCCTGGAGCCTCCAGCCCTCCTGATGGATGAAAATGACGAGGACGACGAGGGCCGTCGCGGCTTCAGGAGCGTCGATCTCTACAAGATGCACACCTACCGCGACGCCATACCTGGCACGCGCTCGGTCTGGATTCTGTACCCGGGAACCGAGACGCGCTTCTTCGGGATTGGGCACACGCGGTGGGACGGCATTGGCCGCCCTCCAGAGCCCCTGGAGGGAGTGGGAGCCGTCTCTTTGATCCCAGGCCAAGATCCTTTCGAACGGCTCCGCGCGGTCTTATCCTCACTGCTCTCAGGAAGTGAGGGACGAGATCGTCCAGAAGCTGACCCGTAAGAGAGATTCGCCGTGACCGTTATCTAGAAGGTGAGCGAATCACTCCGAAGCTGGCTCGCCGTGGTCATCGCGCCGCTGGTGATCGTCGCCTGGTTTCTGTGGCCCCTGATCCCGTTCGACCACTCGCCCGGCGAGGTCGCCCGCTCCGTGGCAACGGCGTACGCGCTGTTCTTCCTGAGCCGGGGCCTGGCCTTTCTCGCCTACTCAGGCTCTCGCCCCGCCGTGCACCTCGCCTTCGTTTTCCTCTTCGCCTTCCTCATCAGCTTCGCCGTCTCGATCGGGCTTCAAGACCCCTTCAGCTCGGCCGCCACCGGCGCCCTTCAGGACGCGCTCTGGTGTACGGTGGCTGCCGCGATCTACGCGGCTCTCCCAAAGCCCAAGGGAACCAGGGGGATCAGGGCAGTGGGCGGTGCTTAGCATGGTATCCGTGCTATCGTGAAGCTGGATGATCCATTCATTCAAGGGACCTGGAACCGAGGACATCTTCAATGGACGGAACACGAAGGAGGCCCGCCGCTGCTGCCCTCAAAGTCTCTGGACCGTGGCAAGCCGCAAGCTGGACCAGGTCGATTCCGCGGTAAGTCTGCCAGATCTGCGGGTGCCTCCAGGCAACAGATTGGAGCGTCTTACAGACGACCGGGCCGGTCAGTGGAGCATTCGAATCAACGACCAGTACCGGGTCTGTTTTGTCTGGACCGACAATGGACCTGAAGCGGTTGAAGTCACTGATTATCATTGAGCCGAGCAAGAGGTAGCCATGGTTCGCATACCCACACACCGAGAGCCGACGCATCCGGGCGAGATGCTGCTGGAGGAGTTCTTGAAGCCGATGGCCTTGTCCCAGCGGGATCTGGCTGATGGGATTCACGTCCCCTACCAGCGGGTGAACGAGCTGATCAACAAGAAGAGGGGCATGACGCCGAGCACCGCCCTTCGACTGTCCAGGTTCTTTGGCACCTCCGCGGATCTCTGGATGAACCTGCAGCTTCGCTGGGACCTGTATCAGGCGACTCTCACCGAGGCCGACGAGTTGAAACGGATCAAGAGGGTCAGGGCGGCAAGCTAGCTCGTGCCCACCATCGCCCAGCTCCTGGCCGAGGCTCGCCCTCGCCTGGCGGCTACGGCTTTCAGAGCTCCTCCCGCGAGGCGGCTCTTCTCTGCACCCAGCCAGCCCTGACTTCCTGTCTCGCGAAAAAAAGGGGCCGCAGAGGGGGTGGCGGCCACCCCCTCCGCAAGTCAGCGCGCTGGTTACTCGAAGTAACCGACGATGTCGATCGCCGCGTGGTTGGATCCAAGCGAGCTGTTGTCCACGGTGAAGATCCCGTTTGCCAGCGCGACCACGGCGTTGTTGGCCCGCGTCTGGCCGGGACCGAAGTTGAGCGTGCTGGTCAGCGGCACGGCGGTGCCATCCTCGAAGAGCGTGAAGAAGCCGGCGGCGCTGCTGTTGATCACCGTGACGTTGAGGGCGAGCGCCCGTGCCGTCGCCGGAATGCCGCAGCTGCCGTTGGCGGCGTCGACGTCGCGCTCGGCGTTCGGGGCCAGCGCCGGTCCGCCGTAGGGTCCGACCGCGAGGCGGGTGTCGAGCAGGCGGCAGGGGACGATGGTGTAGTAGGAGCCGCCCACCGACACGCTCGCGGTGTCCGTATTGTTGCCGGTGTCCGGGTCGTTGAGGCTCGAGGTGACGGTCACCTGCGCCTGGAGGATGTCGATGTCGGGGGCGTTGACGGTGACGCTGAGCTGGTGCGATCCGCCGGGGACCAGGCTGGCCAGTGACCAGACGCCGGTGCTGTTGTCGAAGGTCCCGGCGGTCGGCGTGCCGATCATCGACAAGCCGGGGAAGCCGGGGAAGGAGACCGTGGCGCTCACGCCGTAGGCGGTCTGCGCCGCGGCCGGAACCGCGCCGAGCAGGCTGTCGAGATCGATGGTGAAGGTCACCGGATCTCCCAGCTCCACGTCGTTGCTGCTGGGCGTCATATCCACCGCGAGGTCGGCCTGGCGCGGCGCCGACACGCAGACCTGGGCCTGGTTGTCGGAGGGGTCGCCATCGAGCGGGGTACCGCCGGTGACCTGCGCCAGGGTGCAGACCTCGTCGATGACGTCGATGGTGGCGGTGATCTGCAGCGATGCCGAGCCGCCGTTGGCGAGCGGTGCGGGGAGGGTCCACAGCCCGCTGGCCGAGTTGTAGGCGCCGGCACCGTCGTCAGAGACGTAGGTGAGGCCGCTCGGCAGGACGTCGGCGACAACTACGCCGGTCGCCGTTTCCGGGCCGTCGTTGGTCACCGTGACGGTGAAGACGACGTTGCTGCCCACCGTCTGCGTGCCGGCGACGGCATTGGAGACCCGCAGGTCGGCGGTGCCGGTGCCGGCCGTGCTGACGACCGGGAAGACTTCCGCCCGCTCGCCCTCGGCGTTGTGATGGTGCAGCAGGAGGCCGCCGAGGGAACCGTTGGTGGCGAGGTTGGCGGTGTTCCAGGACACCGGGATGGTGCCGCCGTCGAGGTCCTCGAACAGCCAGGCGAGCGGTCCGTAGTTGAGGCCGCGCGCCGCGAAGTTGTAAAAGTAGGGTCCCGCCGCCTGGTCGAAGAAGGTGCCCGGGGCGGGTGTGCAGGTGGGGAAGGCGCAGAAGGGATTGAAGCCCGGGCAGGTGACCACCTTGTACCGGAACGCGGTAGGCGTGGTGTCGGTGCCGCCCAAGGTCAGATTGAGCTGGGCGGGGGTGGCGGCCATGAACATCACGCTGTTGTCCAGCAGCCGCGTGTCGACGATGTTGGGGCCCAGGATGTTGATCGAGCCGCCCGCCGAGCCGCCCGTTCCCCCGGGGAGGGTCAAGAAGCCGCGGATGAAGGTGTCCTGGGCGTTCAGCGCGCCGCCGCCGAACTGGCTGGCGAGCGTGGCGGCGTTCGAGTTGACCACCAGGCGGTCGTAGGTGCCGTTCTCGTCGCGGTCGATGCAGACGGTGATCGCCACGTCGGTGAGGCTCGACCAGGAGCCCCAGGTCGAGAAGCCGAAGAGGATGAGGTCGTCGGCCGTCGCGGGGGTGCCGTTGTCGTCGAACGACACACCGCCGTACTGCAGGTCGGCGGCGGGGATGGAATTCACCGAGTCGAGCGGCGAGACGATCTGCAGCTCGAACGGGGTGACGAGCGACTCCACCGTAGTGGGGAAGGTCCCGGTGCAGGTCGGCCCCGCAGCGACCGTCCCCGTGCAGACCTCGATGCCGTCGAGGGTCAGGCTGGTGCTGCCGGTGGGGTTGCCGCCGGTGACGAGGGCGTCGTCGGCGGTCATCCGCGAAGCCGGGCGGGCAGGGCTGTAGAGCGGCACCCTGAGCTTCAGGTTGCCGCTCTGGCGGAAGGTGAGATGGGCGCCTTCCTCGGTCAAGAAGCTGCGGGCCAGGTTGCCGAGAGCCGCGAAGGGCGCCGGCGACGTCTGGACGGGCGAGACCGAGGCCTCACGGACGTGGTCCATGTCCGCCGCGGTGGCGTCCATCTGCACGTCGATCGTGGCGGTGCCGCCGGGCGGCACGGTCACGGAGGTACTCCCTACGATCGAGAATGCGAGGCCGGGAGCGTCGTTGACCGGCGTGCTGTCTCCGTTCTGCGGCAGCTCGACCGCCAGGTCGTAGGTCTGCGCCGTCGTCCCGTGGTTCACCACCCGGATGGTCTTCACCTCGGTGCCCGTGGTGACGATGTCACGCTGGGCGAAGGACGCCGAGACCAGGCCGTACTCGTCGTCGTTGAAGGCCGTCACCTGCTGCGGAGCGGTGAGCTCGGCGTCGGTGCGTCCGGCGCCGGCGCGCGCGATGCCGATGTTGGGACCCGAGCCCAGGGCGCCGATGCTCGTGTCGTGGAGCGCATTGTTCATCACCAGAGCCTTCAGCTCCTCGACGTCCCAATCGGGATGGAGCTGCCGCAGCAGCGCCATGATGCCGGCGATGTGCGGCGCCGCCATCGAGGTCCCCGAGATGGTGAGCGGTGCGCCGCCGGCGATGAAACCGGTGCCATTGGGCACGATGCAGCCGGTATTGCCGGCTCCGACGCCGGTGCAGGTGATGCCGGTCTGCGTCGAGGTGATCGATGTGCCAGGTGCGGCGATGTCGGGCTTGAGACGGATCGGCGAGGAGGCGCGGCGGGGCCCGCGCGACGAGGAGCCGCTGATGACGTCGCCCGCGTTGACCCCCTGGGCAGCGCCGTTGAGCGTGCCGTTGACCGGCGGGGCCTGCCCCGTGATCGCGAGCCTCGTCGCCTGGCTGACGAAGACCGAGGGGATGGTGATGGCCGGAGAGCAACCGCCGGCGGTGGTGCAGCCCATCGAGATGAGCGCCGGCTCGCCGGGCACGTTGTTCGCGATGATCGCGGCGATGGCGCCGTTGAGCTGCGCGTTACGGGACTTGATCTCGAAGCCGCAGAGGCCGCGGTCCATCAGCGCGATGTTGCCGGCCACCGCGGCGGCGTTGGCGAACGGCGTCTCGCAACCGTCGTTGAGCGTGCCGCCCCCAGCCCCTACCACGCCGTCGTTGACGAGCACGATGTTCGCCGTCTGGCCGTTGGGCGGCGGCGGCGTCGGTATCGGCGGGTTGTTGACGAAGTTGTCCGGCAGCGCGGGGTAGCCGCCGGCAATGGCGGGCGGACTGTTGACCTGAAGGACCGCGCCGCCGATGCCATTGTCGGCGACGTTCGCCACCGAAATCGCCCGGCCGGCGACGCTGGGAGAGCCGGTGATGAAGTAGGTGTCGCCGCTGTTGCCTGACGAGGCGACGACGAGCATGCCGATGAGCGCCGCGTTCTCCGAGGCCACGGACGAGGTGTTGCTGACGCTCCCGTTGGGAGAGCCGAGCGACATGTTGATGACGTCGAGGTGGTCGGACAGGTCGGAGTCGCCGTCGGGGTCCATCGCCCACTCGATGGCCACCACAGTGAGGTTGGTCCCGCCGCCGCAGCCGAAGACGCGCAGGGCGTAGAGATCCGCTTCGGGGGCCGTGCCGGGTCCGACGCTGAGCGTGCCGAACGGGACCGCCGTGTCATAGGGGCCAGGGAACGTGGTGTCGGTGGAATCGACGACCCCGAACCCGGCGGCCGTGCCCGCGACGTGCGAGCCATGGCCGTTGCAGTCCATCGGGTCCGGATCGGGTACCGGGACGCCGCCGGTGTAGGCATCACCTGCGAAGTCGAAGCCGCCCACCACCTTGGCGGTCGGGAACTCCACGTTCGCCTCGCCGGTCTCCAGGGCGGTCCGGTCGTTGTTCTGGTAGTCGGTCAGGGCGCCGGTCCCGCCGAAGTTCGGATGCTGGTAGTCGATCCCGGTGTCGATGATGCCGATGGAGATCCCGTCGCCGGTGGCGGGGAAGGGGAGGCCCAGGGTGTTCTCCCAGACCTCGGGAGCTCCCAGGAAGGGCACGGAGGTCGAGTTATTCGGGTACTCGAGCACCAGCGGACGGACGGAACGGACGCCGGGGATCTTGGCGATCTGCGGCAGGGCTTCCGGACGTACCGCCACCGCGATGGCGTTGAGGGCCTTGCTGACGCGATAGATCTCGGTGGCCCCGATGCCGGGCGCCGAGAGCGCCGCCATCACGCCATCCTGCTGCGCGGCGACCGCCGCGACGTGGCTGCGCGTGGCGCTGGCTGCGGCCTCGGTGGCGGCCGCCTCGCCCAAGCCACGATTGGCCTCGATCTCGCGCGCCCAGATCACCGCGCCGGGGCTCAGCGAGAGCTCGAGGACCACCTGCAGGCGGCCATCCTCGGTCATCGCCTGTTCGGCAGTGCCGGGCAACAACGGCTGCCCCGCCGGCACTGTAGCCACGTCGGCGGATCCATGGCGGGAGGCGGCGCTGAGCATGCCGGGCGCGGGCAGGAGCAAAACGGCTGCGAGCACGAAGGCGAGCCAACTTGACGGACGGTGATTGCCGCGATTCCACATAAAAAAATCCCCCTTGGCTGCAATGGAAAACGACCACCCAAAGGTGGACGACACTGCCGTGAGCCGATTCAGCGAATCAGATTTGCCGGGCTATGATCCTTAATAGGCGGCTTAGTCTATGGCCGTCCAGGGGATTTTGCAACTGGTGGACAGGGTCCAGGTATAGAGTGGGGCCGTGCCGCCCACCATCGCCCAACTCCTGGCCGAGGCCCGCCCTCGCCTAGCGGCCACTCCGTTTGCAGCTCCTCCGCGGGAAGCCGCCCTCGTGCTCGGACAGCTCCTCGGTCTTTCCGAAGCCCAGGTCCTGGCTCACGGCGAGCGGGAGGTGTCGGTCGAGATCGCCGAGCGCTTCCGGTCCCTGCTCGAACGGCGACTGACCGGCGAGCCTGTTGCCTATCTCTTCGGGGAGCGGGAGTTCTACGGCCGGCCGTTCGCCGTGGACCCGCGGGTGCTCATCCCGCGGCCCGAAACCGAGCACGTCGTGGAGGAGGCGCTCGCCATCGCCCTGCCGGAACGGCCCTGGATCCTGGACGTGGGGACCGGTTCCGGCATCCTGCCCATCACGCTGGCGCTCGAGATCCCCGGGGCTCAGACGGTCGGGACCGACGTCTCCCCCGGCGCGCTCGCCGTGGCTTCCGGCAACGCCCGGCGGCATGGAGTGGCAGACCGGGCGCGCTTCCTGGGCGCGGACCTCGCCCATGGGCTCGACCTCTCCCGCTTCGACCTGGTCGTGAGCAATCCGCCCTACGTCGACGCCGGGGACACGCCGTCGCTCTCCCCCGAGGTCGTCGATTTCGAGCCTCACGTGGCACTTTTCGCTCCCGGCTCGGGAGACTCGGTCCTGGCCCGCCTCTTCGCGCTGCTGGGAAATGGTCTCCGGCCCGGAATCCGCGCTATCGTCGAGATCGGTTTCGGCCAGATCGAGGCTGCCCGCCGTCACGCCGAGGCATCCGGCTTGCACTTTTCCGGCGCGCGCCGCGACTATGCCGGCATCCCTCGGGTGGTCGTTCTAGAGCGCCGGTGATCCGGCAAGGGGAGTCATGGACAAGTTCCACATCGTAGGTCCCACGCGGCTGGTCGGCCGCGTCAAGCCGAGCGGCGCCAAGAACGCCGCCCTGCCCGCCCTCGCGGCCAGCCTGCTTGCCGACGGCGAGCCGCTGACCCTCCATCGCATGCCGCGGGTGCGCGACATCCGCACCATGATGCGCCTGCTCGATCACCTGGGGGTGAGCTGCGACGAATCGAGCGGCGCCATGGTGCTGCGCCGCGACCGGCCGAACCCGGACCACGACGCTCCCTACGACATGGTCAAGACGATGCGCGCCAGCGTCCTCGTGCTGGGGCCGCTGCTCGCCCGCTTCGGCCATGCCCGCGTATCGCTCCCCGGCGGCTGCGCCATCGGCGTGCGCCCCATCGATCAGCACCTCAAGGGGCTGGAGGCGCTCGGCGCGAACGTCCAGCTGTCCCACGGCTACGTCGAGGCCACGGCCGACCGCCTCCGGGGCGCCCGCTTCCGGTTCGACATGCCGACCGTGACCGGCACGGAGAACCTCCTCCTCGCCGCTTCCCTCGCCAAGGGCACCACCGTGCTGGAGAACTGCGCGCGCGAGCCCGAGGTGGTGGACCTCGCCAACCTCCTCAACGCCATGGGCGCCCGCATCTCGGGGGCCGGCGAGGAGACGATCGAGATCGAGGGCGTCGACGGCCTCGGCGGCGCCGAGCACGCAATCATCCCCGACCGGATCGAGGGCGGGACCTACCTGATCGGCGCAGCCCTCACCCGCGGCGACGTGACGCTGGAGGAGGCCAGCCCCGCCGATCTGGCGCCCCTCCTGGACAAACTGGCGGAGGTCGGTGCCAAGGTGGACGTCGACGGCGCCGACATCCGCGTGCGCGCCGAGGGCAACCTCAATGCCTGCGACCTGGAGACCCAGCCTCATCCCGGGTTCCCCACCGACCTCCAAGCCCAGTACATGACGCTGATGACCAGCGCCGACGGCGTGGCGATGATCCGCGAAACCATCTTCGAAAACCGGTTCCAGCACGCGCCCGAGCTCATGCGGATGGGTGCCGACGTGCGGGTGGACGGCGGCTCGGCCCGCATCCTCGGCCCCAGGCACCTCACCGGGGCAGCCGTCATGGCGACCGACCTGCGCGCCTCCGCCTGCCTGGTGCTCGCCGGCGTGGCGGCCGAAGGGGAGACGGTCGTGGACCGCATCTATCACCTGGAACGGGGCTATGAAGGAATGGAACTGAAATTGCAAAGTCTGGGCGCACGGGTGGCACGCTGGGTAGTTTGAGCGGCCCATTTCCCGGCTCCGGATGATCGTCACCCTCACCTTCCTCGCCGCCGTCACCGTCGCCGATCCTCGTCCGGCCCTTCTCGATATGCAGCTCGCCGGGCGCCAGCGCGAGGCCCTCGCGCGCATCGAGCAGGAGCTTGCGGAGCGGCCGGAGGCTTCGCAGAAGCTCGGCCTCGAGTACCTGCGCGGCCACCTGCTCGACGAGCTGGAAGATCCCCGCGGATCGAGCGAGGCCTTCGCCGCCGCCATGGCCCGCACCCCGGAGCTCGGCGCCTACAGCCGTTACCGCCTGGCGCTGGAGCAGGAGAGGATGGGCCACCCCGAGGTCGCCGCCGGTCTCGTGGCCGGGGTCGTCGACAGCCGCCGGCCGGCGCTCTTGAAGGACGCGGTCCAGCTCCTCTCCCGCACGCTCGCGGCCGGCGGCGATTGCCGGCTCCTCGGCGGCCTCAAGCTCGAGGAGCTGCCAGCGGCGCAGCGCCGGATCCTGACTCTCTCCCAGGGCGACTGCGCGCTGCGCTCGGGAGCCCGCGAGCTCGCCCGCGGCATCTTCGTGGCCCTCCTGGAGGAGAACCGCAACGACGACACGGCGCGCTCGGCCGCCGAGCGCCTGGCCGGGCTCGTCTCCGAACGCGAGCGCGGACGGCTGCCGCTCCTCCTCGGCCTCGTCTTCCATCAGCACCGCGACTTCGAGCGCGCCCTGACGCAGCTTCATCGGGCGCTGGACCCGGCGGAAGGGCTGTCCGAGCGCGAGGTGTCCGAGGGGCGCTATGCCCAGGGACGCTCGCACTTCTGGCAGGAGCGGTACGCGCCGGCCGCGGTCGTCTTCGGCGGCCTTGCCCATGTCTCCCAGAGGCCCGAGGACCGCTCCCGTTCCCTCTATCAGCAGGGCCGCTCGTACGAGCTGCTCGGCGAGTGGATCCTGGCGGCGGAGAGCTTCCGCCGGGCCTACATGGCCCAGCCCGAGGGCGAATGGTCCGCGGCGGCGCTCTTCTCCATCCTGAGGCTGCGCTGGCGCAGCGGCGCCGAGACCCAGGTGAGCGACGTCTACGACCTCCTGACCTCCCGCCGCGAGTGGCGGGAGCAGGCGCTGCGGGCGAGCCTCTTCCTCGCCTCGTCCGACATCGTCCGCGGCCGGCACGACCGCGCGCGGGCCTGGCTCGACCGCGTCCCCCGGGAGACTCCCGAGGAGAAGCTGGAGGTCGCCTACTGGCGAGGGCGGACCGCGGAGCTCGAGCGCGATCCGGTCGGCGCCGTGGCCGCCTATCTCGAAGCGCTGCGCATCGAGCTCTATCACCCGCTGGCACAGTCGGCCCGCGTGCGTCTGGGCTCCGGCTTCCTCACCAAGGCGGCCACGACCGAGGCACGACGCATGGCCGCTTCCGACCGTTTCGAGGATCTCTACGGCGCCTGGCTGATCCTGGGCACCGGCAACGAGACCGGCAAGAAAGCCTGGAAACGGGCGCGCGAGATCCTGCTCGCCGACCGCACCAAGGCGCCGCTGGTCAAGCTGACCGAGGTGCCGGTGCGGAGCTGGCCGATCTGGGAGAAACCGGCGCGCAGCCCGGAGGAGATGCTGCTCTCCCTCGGCATCCTGCACGAGGGGTCCCCGGCCGTCCGCGAGCACTTTCCGGTGAGCGAGCCCTCCCTGGCCTTCACCGGCTGCCGCCTGCTCGCCCGCGGGGGCGAGTACGAGCGCTCGATCATCCTCGCCGAGACGCTGCGGATTCGCGCCGGAGACCGGGTGCCCCTGATCTTCCAGCCGAGGGAGTTCCACGAGATCCTCTATCCGTCGCCCTACCGGGAGACCCTGGTCACCCAGACCCGTCTGCGCGGCGTCCCGCCCTCGCTGCTGGCGGCGATCATCCGCGAGGAGAGCCGCTACGATCGCTTCGCCCTTTCACCCGCGGCGGCGCGCGGCCTGACCCAGTTCACCCTGCCCACGGCGCGCAGGATCGCGGCCGAGATCGACTTGTCGCGTCTCGATCCCGAGGACCTCTACAAGCCCGAGATCGCGCTGGCCCTGGGCGCCGCCTACGTGGCCACCCTGCTCAAGGAATTCCACGGCGCCGCGCACGTCTCCGTCGCCGCCTACAACGCCGGCGAGCCCCAGGCCGCGCTCTGGAGAAGCTACTGCTTCAGCCCCGAGATGGAGGAGTTCTTCACCAAGGTGAGCTTCCAGGAGACCCGGAACTATCTGAGGAAGGTGCTGACCAGCCAGGCTCACTATGAGGAGCTGGAGTAGGGAAAGGACCTAAAGGACGTAAGGGACCTAAAGGACGTAAAGGACACAGCGCCCTTCCGGGTCCTTTAGGTCCTTTGAGTCCTTTTGGTCCTTTACGTCCTCTTACTGGAACTCATCCCCCTTCTTTCCAATCCGCTTCACCACCGGCGGCAGCTGATCCGCCGGCTTGTCGAAGTACACGTGAATGTGCGCGGCCCGCCGCAGCTCCTCGGTCCACTTGGCCAGCTCTTCGTTGAGCCGCTGCTCCTTGAGCACGGCGCGGATCTGATCGCGCACCTCGTCCAGGGGGGGCACCGGCTGCCCGCTTTTCTGCATCTCGGGCGTGAGCACGTTGCGGTGGTAGGCCGTGATGTCGTCCAGGCTCACGAAGACCCGCGGCCCGAGCTGTTCCTCGACGTGGGTGAAGACCATGAGCTGCCGGGCGACGAGCTGCCGCAGCGCCTGCTGGCTGAGCCCGAGGTCGCGGAGGGTCTTGCGGTACGCCTCCTCGTTCGGGAAGCGTGCGCGGATCTGCGCGACGTTCTTCTCGATCATGTCCACCGGCACCTGCTCGAAGCCGAAGCGGTCGATCTCGTGGAAGCGCAACCGCTCCTCGATCAGGCCGGTGAGGATGCGGCGGCGGAACTGCACGTCCCCCTCCCCCTCCCGCGGCTGGACGAGGCCGAGAGCGATCACCCTCTCCAGCTCGGAGGCGAGGATGGGGTCCTCGTCCACCACGGCCATGACCCGGTCCTTAAGCTCCGGGGCAGCGGCGTTCTGAGGGGCGGGCGGCTTGCTCTGTGCCGCGAGGGCGGGCATGGCTATGGCCAGGGCGAACAACAGGTACCGGGCTTTCATTTGGAGACATGCTAGCATCGGCGCGGCCATGACAGAAGGGAGGACAGAAGGGGGGACAACTGCGGCATCTACGTTGACGGTCGGTCTCGCGCAGATCGACTGCCGCCTGGGCGATGTAGCCGCGAACCTCGAGCGCCACCTCCACTGGATCGAGCGCGCGCGGGAGCGGGGGGTCGGCCTCCTCGTCTTCCCCGAGCTCTCCCTCACCGGCTACCGCCTGCTCCATCTGACCTCGCGCGTCGCGCTGCCGCCCTCCGCGCCCCAGCTCCGCCGGCTGGCCGAAGCCGCGGGACCCATGGCGGTCGTCGTGGGATTCATCGAAGAGAGCGACCGCGGAGTCCTTCACAACACCTGCGTCCTGCTCGCGGACGGAGCGCCCGTCCTCTTCCATCGCAAGCTCTACCTCCCCACCTACGGCCTCTTCCAGGAAGAGCGCTTCGTGCGCTCGGGACGCCGGCTGGACCTGGCGACCCTGCCCTGGGGCCGGATGGGCATCCTGATCTGCGAGGACCTCTGGCATCCCGGGCTGGCGCGCCGCCTGGCCGTGGCCGGCGCGCACCTCCTTGTCGTGCCCTCGGTCGCGCCGGGACGGATCGGCGCCGGCGAGCTGCCGGTCAACCACGAAACCTGGGAGACGCTCACCCGCTCCACCGCGATCCTCGACACCTGCTGGGTCGTCTACTGCAACCGGGTGGGCTGGGAGGAGGGCTCCTTCTACGCGGGCGGCAGCCACGTGGTGCGGCCCGGCGGCGAGCTGGTCGAGCGCGCGCCGCTCCTGGAGGAGCACCTGCTCGTGGCCGAGATCGACCTGCGCGAGGCCGACCGCCTGCGCTGGCGCCTGCCCCTCCTGGCCGACGAGCGCCAGGACATCGAGGGACCAGGATGATCCGCAAGGAGCAGGTGCCCGAGCGGCTGGTCCTGAACGCGCCGCTGGCGGTGAAGGTTCTGACGAGCTTCATCCTCGACGCCGTGGAGACCTCGGGCACGTCCGGAGTGGTCGTAGGCCTCTCCGGGGGCGTGGACTCCTCCCTCTCGGCGGCCCTGGCTGCCCTGGCCCTGGGTCCGGAGCGGGTTCACGGCTTCCTCCTCCCCTATCGCACGTCGAACCCAGCCTCGGAACAGGACGCCCGCACCGTGGCTGGGCACCTGGGCGTCCCGCACCGGGTGATCGACATCTCGCCCATGATCGACGCCTACTTCCAGATGGAGGCGGACGCCGATCCCGTCCGCCGCGGCAACAAGATGGCGCGCGAGCGGATGACGATCCTCTTCGACCAGGCCAAGAAGCGGAACGCGCTCGTGCTCGGGACCTCGAACAAGACCGAGATCCTGCTCGGCTACTCCACGGTCTTCGGGGACAACGCGAGCTCGCTGAACCCCCTTGGGGACCTCTACAAGGCGCAGATCTGGCAGCTCTCGCGCCACCTCGGGCTGCCCTCCGCGGTCATCGACAAGGCGCCGTCCGCGGACCTCTTCCCGGGGCAGACGGACGAGGGGGACCTGGGCTTCGACTACCTGACGGCGGATGAGGTCCTCTATCTCCTCTTCGACGAGGGCCTGCGGCCGGAAGAGGTGGTGGCGCGGGGCTACGACGAGCGGGTGGTGCAGCAAATCCTGTCCTACGAGCAGCGCTTCCGCTTCAAGCGGCGGCTGATGCTGATCGCGCGCCTCTCGGGCAGCGCGGTGAACCTGGACCAGGAGATTCCTCGGGACTGACATGGCCGGCAAGCTGGTGGTCGTCGCCACGCCGATCGGCAACCTGGACGACCTCTCGCCCCGTGCCAGAGCCGCGTTCGAAGAGGCCGACCTCGTCGCCTGCGAAGACACGCGGCACACGGGCCGGCTCCTCGCGCACCTGGGGATCAAGAAGCCGCTGATCTCCCTCCACGAGCACAACGAGCGCCAGCGCCTCCCCCGTCTCCTGGCCGACCTGGAAGAGGGAAAGACGATCGCGGTAGCGAGCGATGCGGGCACGCCGCTGCTCTCGGACCCCGGCTTCGTCCTGGTGAGGGAAGCCTCGGCAAGGGGCATCCGGGTGGAGCCCATCCCGGGACCCTCTGCGATCCTGACCGCCCTGGTCGCCTCCGGCCTGCCGCCGCACCCTTTCACCTTCGCCGGCTTCCCGCCGCCCAAGTCCGGCAAGCGCCGCACCTTCTACAAGACCTGGGCCCCGCTCGGCCACACCCTCATCTACTTCGAATCCCCCCACCGCCTCCTCCCCAGTCTGGCCGACGCCCTCGCCGAGCTCGGAGACCGCCCCGCCGCCATCGGCCGGGAGCTGACCAAGATGCACGAGGAGGTTCTGAGAGGAACGCTATCCGAGCTGCTGGAAGAGCTGCGGAAGCGGCCGTCGCTCAAGGGGGAGTTTGTGGTGGTGGTGGGGGGATATCCATGACTTTCGAGCTGCCGGCTAGCGTTGAAGGGAAACTCCGCGACCTGGCGGAGGTCCGAAGCCGTCAGGTTCCCGATCTCGTCGAAGAGGCCGTCCGGCAATACCTGGAAGGCGCTGCGGACGTTGGCGAGCAGCGCGACCGAGGGTCGTGGGAAGAGATCCGGCGGCAGTTCCCGCGGCAATGGCTTCTGGTGGAGGCGATCGCAGCTCACTCCTCGGAAGGCAAGAGAACCCTGGACGACATTGCCGTGTTGGAGGCTTTCCAAGAGGCGGGTACCGCTTTGAAGAGCTACCAGGAGATGCACCACAAATCTCCGCGGCGCGAGCTCTACGTCGTGCACACCGATCGGGAGGCGTTGGACATCGCCGAGATCGACTGGCTCGGAATTCGGACCGCATGAAGATCCGCCTGGAAGGCGGTGGAACGGAGTATGTGTTCTCCAAGCGGCTGGACGCGCTTCTCCTGGGACCCTTGCGGGTCGATGCCTTCAAGATCCAAGTCGGAGCCATGAATTGCGGCTTCCGCATCCAGGGGATTGTCGGGCTGGATTTCCTTCTCCAGGCCGGAA
>DASUNJ010000485.1:0-5272 GCA_036277235.1 Thermoanaerobaculia bacterium
GAGGCCCAGAGCTACGCCCGGAGCTACGCACAGTCGGCCTTCAACGACCTCTCCTTCAGCATCGACGCGCTCAAGGAGATGGTCGGCTCGCTGGCGGGCATGCCCGGCCGCAAGGCGATCCTCTACATCAGCGACGGCCTGCAGATGATCGCCGGCCAGGACGTGTACTACGCGGTGCAGAGCAAGTACGGCGAGCAGACGACCGGCCTGACCGAGTCGATGCAGTTCGACACCTCGCGCCGCTTGATCGAGCTGACGGCCACGGCCAACGCCAACCGCGTCACCTTCTACACGATCGACGCCGCCGGCCTGCGCGTCTACTCCTCGATCTCGGCAGAGAACCAGACGGCGGGGCAGGGGGTCTACGTCGACTCGATCCAGATCTCCAACCTGCAGGCCCCGCTGCAAATGCTCGCGGAGAAGACGGGCGGCGTGGCGATCATCAACGCCAACCAGGTGGGGCCGCACCTCGAGAAGCTGGCCCAGGACTTCGGCACCTACTACTCGCTCGGGTACACGCCGCCCCACCACGGGGACGGCCGGTACTACAAGATCGACGTCAAGGTGAAGCAGAAGGGCTGGCAGGTGCGCCATCGCGAGGGCTATCGCGACAAGAGCCCCGACTCGCGGATGACCGACGGCACCCTGGCGGCGCTCAACTTCCCATTCGAGGACAACAATTTCGGCGTCCAGCTGGAGTTCGGCCAGAGCACGCCGCGGGAGAGCGGCCACTACCTGGTGCCGGTGGTGGTCAAGATCCCGCTCGGCAAACTGGTGCTCGTGCCGCGCGAGCAGACGCACGAGGCGCGGTTGCGGCTCTATATCGCGGCCATGGACGAGAAGGGCGGGGTCTCCGACGTCCAGCAGGTGTCGCTCCCGATCAGCATCCCGGCCGCGGACCTGCAAGGCGCCCTGGGCAAGCACTATGCATATTCGGTCAACCTGCTCATGCGGCGGGGGGACCAGAAGGTCGCCGTGGGAGTCCGGGACGACGTGACGGGCGAGTCCTCCTTCGTCGCCAGGACGCTGCGGGTCGGAACGCAGGTGAGCAGCTCCGGGAATTAGGGACGTGAGAGGAGGCGGGATGCAGGGCTGGATCGATCTGTTCCGATCGCTGGGCGAGTCGCTGATCGAGGTGGTGCGGGCGGAGACCACCGCCCTGCAGGCGGACCTGAAGACCTCGGGCCGCCACCTGGGGATCGCCCTCGGGTTGCTCGGCACCGCCGTGCTGCTGCTCTTCTGGGTGCTGGGCCTGCTGATCTTCCTGGTGATCGCGGTGCTCTCGGTCTGGCTTCAGCTCTGGGCGGCGGCGCTGATCGTATTCGTGGTCTTCCTCGCGATCATGGCCGTCCTGATCATGCTCGGCCTCCGCCGTCTCCAGCTGGTCGAGAACCCCGTGGACAGTGTGAAGCGCCACGTCGACGACCATCTCGACTGGTGGCAGAACGGGCTTCTGGCCCAGGGCAAGGCGATGGACATCCCGCCGGCCGTGGCGGTCGACATGGAACGGGAGGAGCTCTCATGAGCAGCGATCTGGAGAAGGCGCGGCGACAGGCCGAGCTGCGGATCGGAGAGGCGCAGCGCGAGGCGCAGCTCCGTGTCGAGGAGGCTCGGCGCGACGCCGAGCGCGCCCTGACCCAGGTGCGGACGGCGGTCGACGCCGAGGTCGGCATCCTGCCCAAGAAGAAGCACGTCCTCTTCCTCCTGGCCGGCGGCGCCGCCGGTCTCGCGCTGGCGCTCCGCCGCCGCAAGTCCAAGCGGCGCAAGCTGAAGAGATAGCTGCTGAGATCGTGGAGGTATGAGAGGAGCCGTGCTCCCCTCCGGGAGCCGGGCCCCTCTCAGGATACGGCCGTTTCAGCCTTGGGCGGGGCGCTTGAACACCATTGCGATGTTGTCCGTCGCGCCGGTCTTGAAGTTCACCGACGTGATGGAAACCAGCTCCCACCCATCCTCTCCCAACTGATTCAGCTGCGTGACGGAATTGGGATCGAGGCGGTAGTTCTCACTCCGGATGTTGATGATCTTGTACTCCCACTTGCTCATCGCCACTCGCTCCTCCCAAAGATCCATCGGGCACCGGGCTCTCGAACGCAGACCGCTTACCAAAGAGACATTCTAGCCCGAGCCGGAAAGACTGTCACCGTTTCTTCACAGCCACGTGATCCGAATGGAAGCGCCTCGTTCCACGATCCACTTCCGGGCCAGATCGTCTCCCTTGAGCGAGAGCTCGACCGTGCCGAGAGAGCCCGGGATCATCGCCGCCTCCCCCTCCTCCCCCTCAATACCATCCGGGATCTCCGCGTAGTGCCCCGCCCGGAGGGTCACGGAACGGCCCGCGACCTCGGCCCGGCAGAGCCCCTCGGGGAGCCAGCCGGACGGGATGTCGGTGATCAGGTTCCCGTATCGGTCCACATGCACCACCTGGCCGGAGATGGAGCCGGGCTCGCGCCTCGGCCTTTCCAGCGGAAGCAGCACCGGGTCGGAGATCTCCGGCCCGAGCGTCTCCACGGGTTCTCTCCGCAACAACCATGCCGCCACGGGCGCAAAGCGGTCGCGGCCATGGAAAGTCTGCCCCGGACCCGGCAGGAAAACGCCTGTTTTCTCGACCGAGCGGATGGATCGCACCGCGCCGCGGAGGTGGAGGAGGGTGAGGAGACCGTTGTCGGGCAGGACCAGCCAGCCAGCATCGGTCCGGGCAACCAGGATGCGGCGGCGGCTGCCCACCCCCGGGTCCACCACCGCCAGATGGACCGTCCCCTCCGGGAACCAGGGGACCGACGCAGCAAGAAGGAAAGCGCCGGTGGCCACGTCCCCGCTCGGGATCTCATGGGTGATGTCGACGATCTGGCTGCCGGGCGCGAGGCGAAGGACCGTGCCCTTGACCGCGGCGACGTAGTAGTCGGAGGTCCCGAAGTCGGTCAGGAAGGTGAGGAGAGCCATTCCGGATACAATCCCGCCTCGTGCCGAGCCGCCGCCTGCTTCTGTTCACCAAGCCGGCCCGGGAGGGCCGGGTCAAGACTCGCCTGATCGGGGATCTTACCGCTGCCGAGGCCGCGGCGCTCCATGCCGCTTTTCTCGACGACCTGATCGACCGGCTGCGGAAGGGCGATTTCGAGCTGCAACTGGCCTGGGCGCTGGACGAGCAAGAGGAAATGCCCGCGGGGACGGTCCCCGGCGTCCGCCAGCAGGGGGACGACCTCGGCGAGCGGCTCTACCGGGCGCTTTCCGATGCTGCCAGGGTCAGCGCCATGGTCATGGCTTTGGGGAGCGACCATCCCACCCTGCCGCTCGCGCTCATCCACGAGGCGTTCGAGAGGCTGGAGAGGGGGGCCGAGGTGGTGCTCGGGCCGGCCGAGGACGGCGGTTATTACCTGATCGCCCTGCAGGCGCACGCGGTCGATTCCGGCCTCTTCCGGGACATCGCCTGGAGCACCGACCGCGTCCTGTCCGCCACCCTGGAGCGCTGTCGCTCGCTGGGGCTCGCCGTGGAGCTGCTCCCCCCGGCTTCGGATGTCGATACCCCCGAAGACCTGCGTCGGCTCGCCGCGAGCCTGGCCTCGGACACTTCGGACGACCTGGGATGCCCGCGCACGCGGGAGCTGCTTCTCGCCTGGCAACGCTTGCCGCCAATCGTGGAGGGGACGACATGAGGATCCTGAGCGCCGAGGCCATGCGCGAGGTCGACCGCTCCGCCATCGAGGAGCTGGGCATCCCGAGCCTGGTCCTCATGGAGAACGCCGCCATCGGCGTGGTGGATGCGATCGGCGAGATCTATGAAGAGGCCGAGTCCGCCGCGATCTTCTGCGGGCCGGGCAACAACGGCGGCGACGGCCTCGCCATCGCGCGCCATCTGGCCGTGCGCGGCTACGAGGTCCAGGTCTTCCTCGTGGCAGGCCGGCGCGCCATGCGCGGCGACGCCGAGGTCCAGCTCGGGATCTGCCGCCGCCAGGGCCTCGCCATCCACGAGGTCGCGGACGAGGACGGCGTGGTCGAAGCCCTGGAAGAGGCCCGCGAGGCCGACCTGATCGTGGATGCCCTCTTCGGCACCGGGCTCTCCAAGCCGCTCGAAGGGATGTTCGCCGACCTCGTCCAGGGGTTGAACGACCTGCCCGTGCCGACGGTCTCGGTCGACCTCCCCAGCGGATTGAACGGCAGCAGGTCCGAGCCGCTCGGCCCGCACATCGAAGCCGACCTCACCGTGACCTTCGCCGCGCCCAAGATCGCGCACGTCTTCCCCCCCGCCTCCGAATCGGTGGGAGAGCTGGTCGTCACCGACCTCGGCATCCCGCCGGAGCTCGTGGAGGAGGCGGAGGAGGAGGGCGGGGCTCTCCATCTCCTGGTGGGAGAGGAGCTGTCCGGCCTTCTCTCCGAGCGGGCGCCGGGCACGCACAAGGGGGACTACGGGCACGTCCTGATCGTGGCCGGCTCGCCGGGGAAGGCGGGAGCCGCCATCCTCGCCGCTCGCGCCGCGGTCCGCTCGGGTGCCGGGCTGGTCACCGCGGCCGTGCCGGAATCGATCCTTGGCGTGGTCGACCTGGGCTCGATCGAGTCCATGACGTTTCCCCTTCGCTCCCTGGACCAGGTGCTGGAGGCAGCCGAGGGCAAGTCGGTCCTCGCCATGGGACCGGGCCTGGGACAGGAGAGCGAGACCGTCGAAGCCATCCGCCGGATCGCACTGGAGGTCCCGCTGCCTCTGGTGCTGGACGCCGACGGGATCAACGCCTTTGCCGGCCGCGCTGCCGAGCTCGCCGGCCGTAGCGCGGAGACCGTGCTCACCCCCCACCCCGGGGAGCTGGGACGGCTGCTGGGCATTTCGACCTCCGAGGTGCAGCGAGACCGCCTCGCCGCGGTGCGCCGGGCGGCGGTCGAGGCCGAGGCGGTCGTGGTCCTCAAGGGTCATCGGACCCTGGTGGCCACGCCGGGCGGCGAGGTGCACGTGAACACCACGGGCAACCCGGGCATGGCGAGCGGAGGAACCGGCGACGTCCTGACCGGCCTGATCGCCGGGTTGTTGGCCCAGGGGCTCGGCGCGCTGGACGCGGCGCGCCTCGGGGTTTATCTTCACGGCCTCGCCGGCGACCTCGCCGCCGCCCGCACCGGCGAAGCGGCGCTGGCCGCGGGCGACCTGTTGACATACCTGCCGGCGGCGTTTCTGGAGATGGAGGAAGGCGGAGATGGGGCATTGTCCTGACCGGCGTCCGAAGAGAGACGCCCCACGGGGCGTCTCTACATTGGGGGGGGTAAGATGCGGTGTCCCCTCTCTGTAGAGACG
>DASUNJ010000486.1:0-6977 GCA_036277235.1 Thermoanaerobaculia bacterium
GAGACCGCAAGTCTTTAAAAATGACAACGAACGCGTCGAGGATGACCTCGAGCTCTTAGAATTGGGATTCCAAGGCTCGCTGAACCCCGGTTTCAAGCGCATGGAGAGACCCATGGCGTCCTCGAGGGCGTTCGGACGGGAAAAGATTGACCGCGAGCCAACGCGCGCCGGTTTCTACGGGCAAGAAGGCGCCCCGATCGTATTCAAGAAGAGCCCGAGCTCGCCCTGGGACCGAGCTCGAAGCGTACACGTAGGGCCTGGTCCCTTTCATGCGAGCCGCGGCGAGCCCGGGAGACCGGGCTCGTCGTGTTCAGGACGGCGCCGACGCCAGTGGCTTCATGCTCGACGATCGTTCCCTGGCCTGCCTCACGGCCTCAGGGTAGCTGCGTGCAGGGTGCCGTGGTCGGCTGGATAATGATGGTCAAGGGTCATTTGCAGACCCACTCCCAGTACTGGTTGGTCTCGTGCACGCACGTGCACTTGCTCGTGCTCGTCGGACCTGGCCAGACGCCGTTGACGCAGGTCTTCGTCTCGGGGCCGGGGCCGCATGGGAGACTGTCAAACTTGGCGCAGGGGGAATACTTGATGCTGGCGGTAATGAGCTCCGCGTACCAACCGTATGTCTTCTTGTTCTTGTGGGTGAACAGGCCCGCCATGCTCTGCGGCTGCTTCTCGAAAATCCAGGCATCGTACTCCTGATTCGTGTTCGCGCGGGTGAAGACGATGTGCCGGTCCTTGCACGTGCCGCTGATCTGCTGGGCTGTCAGAGGCTCGCCTTTGAAATGGATCGCCGTGGTGAAGGAGTAGATGCCGTTCGATTGCGAAACAGACAGGCCGGTCGGATGAGTCTCGCCGACCAGGCCATTCGCCACGATGCTGAGCCGTTTGCCTGTCAGGCCCGCGCAGAGATCGGCCGCCATGGATGGCTGCGAGCAACACAGAAAGACGAAGGCAAGAATCAGTCTATTCATGATACACGCTCCTTTTTCTTATGCCAGATGTTGTTATTCGCTCCACCGTGCTCAGGTAGACCTCAGTGCTCAATGCGGGGGAAGTGGGGCGATGGTCGCATGCCATCCATACTGCTGCTTCCCTCCATGGGAGAAAACCCCCCCCATACGCCTGTAGGCATCGCCCGGAAGGATCTTCTCGAACATCCAGCCGTCGTAGGCTTGGGAGTTGCTCCCGGAGCCCCTCGTGAAGGTGATGTGCCGGCCGTTGCACTTGATCGTCACCGGGTTGCCTGAATCGTCCGTTTCCGTGAAGGTATAGGTGCCGTTCACTGGCTGGGTGGCGGTCAGCCCACCGCTTGCAGCGATGTTCACGGCGTGACCATTCGCGTTGATGGATAGCGCTTTACCGAACAGCTCCGGGCAGGTATTTTGAGCCATGGCCCGGGTTGAGAGGCAGAGTAGTACGGCGACCAGAAAAAGATGTCTCCTCATTTTCGGCTCCTTTCGGTTTTGCCGGACGCATCCGGTGGTTTCACCCCTGGAGATAACAGGATCAATGCCAGGCGCGGTCGGCACCTGAGAAGGGAGCGTAAACTTTGATGCGAATGAGGGTTGAGAGTCTCCGCCGTGAAGGCCGGAGGTGGCGGGGACCGTCTCTGATCGGAGAGACCCTCTCGAAAGAGAGGGATCGAGCCGTCTACTTGATCCGGTCGCGCAGGCCGAGGTTGCTGATCAACCGGTGCAGGTAGTTGGCGTTCAACCCGAGCAGCTCAGCCGCTTTCGTGACGTTGCCGCCGGCCTGCTCGACGGCGTCGAGGATCAATCGCTTTTTCGTCTCGCCGAGGGTGTCGTGGAATTTCGTGACGGGAGCCCGTCCTGAGGCGGGCACGGCTTCGAGGATCGTCTCGGGCAGATCCTCGGGCCGGATCAGGTCGTCTTCCCCGAGCACCACCGCGCGCTCGACGGCGTTGGAGAGCTCGCGGACGTTGCCTGGCCAGGCATAGCGCTGGAGGCAGGCGCGCGCCTCGGGAGTGAAGCCGGCGACCTTGCGCCCGAGCTTGTGGCCGAAGCGGGCGGCGAAATGGCTGGCGAGGAGCGGGATGTCCTCGCGCCTCTCGCGCAGGGGAGGCAGGGTGCAGGAGATCACGTTCAATCGATAGAAGAGGTCTTCCCGGAAGGTGCCCTCGCGGATGGCCTTCTCGAGGTCGCGGTTGGTCGCTGCGATCACCCGCACGTCCACGCGGATCGGGCGTGTGTTGCCCACGCGTTCCAGCTCCCGCTCCTGCAACACGCGCAGGAGCTTGGCCTGGAGCGGTGGCGGGATCTCGCCTACCTCGTCGAGGAAGAGGGTGCCGGTGTGGGCTACTTCGAATTTCCCGATCTTGCGCTCCGTGGCCCCGGTGAAGGCCCCCCTCTCGTGTCCGAAGAGCTCGCTCTCCAGGAGCGTATGGGACAGGGTGGCGCAGTTGATCGCCACGAAGGGCCTGCCAGCCCGGCGGCTCTGCCGGTGGAGCGTGCGCGCCGCGAGCTCCTTGCCGGTGCCGCTCTCTCCCCGGAGGAGGACGGTCGAATCGCTGGCGGCGACGCGGGTGAGAAGGCGCCAGATCTCACGCATCCGCGGGCTCTCTCCCACCATGTCGGTGTCGAGCGCCGCTTCCAGGCGGTCCTTTTCTTCTTCGAGCCACTCCATGTGGCGGGTATTGGCCAGGGCCAGGGAAGCAATGCCGGCCAGGGCGGTCAGCAGATCGAGATGGGTCTCGTCGAAAGCCATTCCGGGCTCCCGGGTATCCAGGTAGAGGACCCCGAGCGGCCCCGCCGTGCCGTGGAGAGGTGCGGCGAGAAGCGACTGGATGTGCGCCGCTTGCAGGCTCTCCGCCTCGCCCAAGCCCTGCATTTGGAGGAGATCGTTCGACAGCACGGCGGTCCGCTCACGCAGGAGGCGCTCGACCAGGGTGCGCGAAAGAGGGAAGGTCTCGGCCGAGCCCGCACGGTCGAGCGCGAAGCTGGAGGCGGGCTGGCCGGCGCGGTCGAGGAGAAGGAGTGCAGTCCGCTCGGCGGGTATGGCCTGAAGGAGCAGCTCGAGCAACCGCTTCGCCAGGGCCTCCGTAGCACGTAGAGAATGGAGCTCGTGGCCGATCCGCAGCAGGGCATGAAGGTCGCGGGCGACCCGGGCACTCGGCGGCAGCTCTCCGTCGACCTGCAGGTAGGGCGAGCCGTCCGCCGGTCGCTGGACCGTGCTCTGCGCCGCGAAGGTCCCTTCCTCCAGGAAGGCGTCGGTGGTCGGGCCGGAGCCCGGGTCGTCCACCTGGAAGACGAACAGGGATTCGCCCAGGGCGATCCGGTCGCCCGGCTGCAGGCTCCGTTCGCGGATCGGGATGCCGTTGACGAACGTCCCATGACGGCTGTCGAGGTCGCGCACCCGGAAGCCATCCCCGGCCGGCTCGATCACGCAGTGGTGACGGGAGACCGCGAGGTCGCGCAAGCGCACTCCGCTCTCCCGGTCGCGGCCGAGGGTGAGGCCCTCCGCCTCCAGCGGAAAGGCCGTTCCCCCCAGGGGGCCGGAAAGGGCGACGAGTCGGAGCGTCACGGCGTTCTCTATCCAGAAAGATAGAGTCTATCCGATCGGAAGGCATTCCTGCTTCGATCGAATTACGAAACGCCCTTTGTTTTCCGAGATTTCCATCTTTCGAAGCGGTGGCATCCGCCATGCTCTCCAGTCCTGGCAGGACGCCGGAAAATCCGGCGAAACAAGGAGAAATTCAAATGTCTGACAAAGCCAATGAAACGACGACGCAGACGGAAACGGGCTCGGGCAGCGGAGTGGGGATGAGGGTCCCGGACATCCCGATCGGGAGCGAAGAGGCTGCAATCATCCGGGGAACGGAAGAGCCTCCCAAGGATCCTCCCGGCCCCGGTCCGGTTCCCGGGGGAGGCAAGAGCGCGGTCAAGCCGGTCTAGGGGGACGCCGAGGTCGGTTGAAGGAACGGCCGGAGCTCCGGATCCTCGCGTAGCGAGCGGAAGGCGGAACCCGTGAACCAGCGCGGCTGGATTCCCTTCTCGAGCGCCGCCTGCGCGTTGTTGAGGGCGGAGATCCGGTCGCCGGCCAGGTGGTGTACGAAGGCGCTCAGCAGGAGGATCTGGGGCTCGTCGGGGCTGCGCCGTACGGCGTCCTGCGCGATTCCCACCGCTTCCCGGGTGCGGCCGAGGCGGGCCAGGCACTGGGCTTTGTCGATGGCTTGCCGTGGCCCGAGCCCGCCTTCCGGCGCGCTCTCGTCGAGAAGGGCCAGGACACGGCGGTAGAGGATCTCGGCCTCTTGGCGGTGACCGAGCTCAACTTCGGTGTCGGCGAGGTTGAGCAGGCTCGAGACGGCATCAGGCCTGGCCTCCAGGGCACGGCGATAGGCTGCAGCCGCTTCCGGGTAGCGGCCGCGCAGGAAGCGGGCCACGCCGAGGTTGTGCCAGGAGCGTTGCGGGGCTACGCGGATGCAACCCATGTAGAGCTGCTCGGCCCGAGCGAGGTCGCCGTAAAGGAGCTCCAACTGGCCGAGGTGCTCCCGTGCCCAAAGGTTGTCCGGCGATTGGCGCAGAATGGCGGCGATCCGCTTTCGGGCCTCATGGATGTGGCCCAGCTTGGCTTCCAGCCCGGCGAGCAGGTACAGAATTCTGCCAGGAAGGCACCTGCTCGGCGGCGGTGCGCAGGGCTTCCATGGCCTTGGCGGGCCGGCCCTGCTGCTCGGCCAGCATGGCACGCAGCGGCAGGACGTCGGGATCCCCGGGAAGGAGCCGTTCGATCCGGCCCAGGAGCCCCTCGGCCGTCTCCTCCCGTCCGGCGGCGAGGGCCAGCTTGAGCTCGATCAGGAGCTGGCGGGGGTCGTCGGGGGCCAGCTCCCGGGACAACCCGACCAGCCGGGAGGCCCGGTCGAGATCGGCCGGCTCGTGCCGGGTCTGGAACAGGCTGAGGGCGACGCGGGCCGCCAGGGCTTGTGCCTCCAGGAAGCGGGGAGACTGGCGGACGATCTCTTCGAGCCGGTCGAGCTCCGGCTCCAGCGGCTCTCCCTTGTCGATCCTCTGCCGGACCTTCAGGAAGGCGGCATAGTCTTCATCCCGCACGTCGAGCGTGAGCGTGCCGGGGCGAGGCTCGTGGGCGGGATAGGCCCGCCGCAGGTGAACGGCGACCGCGTCGGCCAGCAGACGGAGGCTTCCCGGGTCGGCCGGGACGCGGAAGGTCTCGGTCCACAACACGGCGCCGTCGCTCCCCCGGACCCGGCGCAACGACACCCTGGCCAGGGCCGCCTCGCGTTCCAGGTTGGCGATCATGACCTCGTCTGCCGCGGCCGTGCGCGCCATCTCGACCGGCGAGGTCCCACCGCGGCTCGCCTCGCGGGGATCGACCGGCGCCATGCCCTGGAGAGAGGCGAGGCTGCTGAGGCTCGCGGCGAGCACGCCGGAGGCGGCAAGCCCGAGCTGCTCGTCCCCTGCCGCGGATCGGACCTCGGGACGCGCGACCGCCACCCGGAGAGGGGCCGCCGGCCGTCCCAGCCACGCGGCCGCCGCCAGAGTTGCGAGGAGAACCGCTGCAGCTCCTGTCAGAACGGCCCGGCGGTGGGAACGGACGGAGAGGCCAGACATCGTGGACGGCGGGATCCCTTGCGCGCGGACCGCGGGGACCGGCTCCTGCCATCGCGGCTCGACGGCGGTCGGCAGATCGCTCACGCTGTCGGTGCCGTAGACGGCGGCCCCGGAGCTCGCCGGCAAGCGCTCGAGAGCCGCGATGACCTCGCGCGCGTTGCCCGGCCGGAGCTGCCGGTCTTTGGCCAGGAGCCGATTGAGCAGGCTCTCCAACTCGGCAGCCAGATCGGGTCGGAGCAATCGCACGCTCGGCGTCGGCTCGTACACCAGGCGATGGAGAACGTCGACCGGGTCCTTGCCCTGGAACGGGGAACGGCCGGTGAGCATTTCGTAGAGCAGGACCCCCAACGAAAACAGATCGGAGCGCTCGTCTACCGCCTGACCTCGCGCTTGCTCGGGAGACATCGAGAGAAGAGTGCCGACGACCATGCCTTGCCGGGTTAGAGGCGTGTCGTCCGATTTGCCCGTCGGCCGGGCCAGTCCGAAATCCAGGATCTTGGCGTGCCCCGCTGAAGTCACGATGACGTTGGCGGCTTTGAGATCGCGATGGATCAGCCCGGCCTCGTGGGCAGCGGCGAGACCCGCGGCGATCTCGAGAACCAGGCGCAAGGCCTCCGCCGTCTCCAGCCGATCGGCAGCCAGCCGCTCCGCCAAGGTCCGCCCCTCCACATACTCCATGACGATGGCGTCCTCGTCACCCTCGGTCACCAGGTCGTGAATCTGGACGATGGCTGAGTGGCTCAGGCGGGCTGCCATTCGCGCCTCGCGGCGGAACCGCTCCCGCTGCTCGGAAGACAAACCGGAGTCTTGCCGGATGCGTTTGATGGCGACCCGCCGCTCCAGCCGCTCGTCCCAGCCGAGGAAGACTTCGCCCATGCCGCCGCGCCCGAGCCGGCCTTTTACTTGATAGATGCCGATCCGCTCGGGGAGAGAAGGTGAACGAGGGCCGGCCTGAAGATCGCCGGCGCTCGCGTCCGCGTCTTCAGGCCGAGGCTGCCGCTCCATGGGGCTCCTCCAGTGTTCTCCTAAGTATAGCGGGTCCCGGAAGTCCTTCCTCCGCTTGCCGCAGATTGAGCCGACCCTTCCTGCGAGCCCGGGAGACCGGGCTCGACGGGGTGGACGGGCAGCCTCCCCTCTCCATAAGATCGCGCCAGCACGAATCACGAGCATCAAGAGAGGCGGGGGATGGCAGAACGCAGACAGTTGGGGCAGGCGGCGGCGATCGCCGCGGTGACGGGGCAATCCATCGCCCTGGGTATCTTCCTTACCCCGGCCGAGATGGCGAAATCGCTGGGCTCGCCGCTGCTGCTCGCGGCGGTCTGGTGCGCCATGGCAGGCATGATGGTCTGCGGCGCGCTGTGCTATGCGGAGCTGGCAGTGCGCTTCCCGGAGGCG
>DASUNJ010000487.1:0-5866 GCA_036277235.1 Thermoanaerobaculia bacterium
TGCATCAGCAGCAGCGGCGAGGCCTCCAGCGTGGAGACCTACTTCGACTACCAGACCACCTGCAGCAGCCCGAACTGCACGCAGCCCTATAACAACCCCGGGGAGACCATCGGCTCCACCCTGGTCGCCGGCAGCTCGAACACCGACGTCACGCTGCTGCGGCTTGCCACCGCGCCGACGACGCCGGACGGCGTCGTCGCCTACCTGGGCTGGAACAGCACGCCGGTCGCCAACACCAACAACCTTCCGCTCTACCGCATCAGCCATCCCAGGGGTTCGCCCCAGGCCTACACGGAGGGCGTGGTCGACACCACCAAGGGGACCTGCCGCACCCTCAATCGCGGCAACTTCATTTACAGCCGCGACACCCTGGGCGGCACCGAGGGCGGCAGCAGCGGCTCGCCGGTCGTCAACGGCTCCAGCCAGATCGTCGGCCAGCTCTACGGTGCGTGCGGCACCAACGTCAACGATTCCTGCGACGCCGCGAGCAATGCCACGGTCGACGGCGCCTTCGCGGTCTCCTTCAACATCCTGGCGGCCCACCTGAATCCGGGCAGCGGCGGCGGTTGCAGCGCGAAGGGCGCGAGCTGCACCATCAACAGCCAGTGCTGCTCGAACAAGTGCGCGGGCCCGACCGGCGGGAAGACCTGCAAGTAAGCTGAGGTCAAGTCATTTTCGATCGTTGGAGGGGCTCCCTTTTGGGGAGCCCCTCTCTTGTTCAGCGTCTGACCGGCGTCGCCATCGTCCCCGCCGGTTGCTCGTAGAAGCCCGGGTCCTCGTCGTAGCTCCGCAGCCCCTCGCGGATCTTCACGACCGTGAACATGCCGCCCATGTAGATCGAGCCGAACGGCCCCTCGCCCCCTCCCATGGGAAGCGAGTTGCGCGGCCTGCCCATGTCCATCGCGTGGCCCATGCCGGTGCTGCCCATCGCCATGTAGCCGGGCACCAGCTCCTCGATCTTCCCGGTCACCCCCGACTGGTCGACGCCGGTCATGACCGGCAGGTTGTGCCCCATCTGGTTCATCGTGTGATGCATCTTGTGGCAGTGCAGCGCCCAGTCGCCCGGGTTGTCGGCGACGAATTCGATGTCGCGGGTGGTGCCCGGGGGGACGTTGATGCTCGTCTCGGGGATCCAGGCGGTCTCCGGCAGCGGTCCGCCGTCGCTGCCCGTCCAGCGGAAGAGATGGCCGTGCAGGTGGATGGGATGGGAGCTCATGCTGATGTTGGCGATGCGGATGCGCACCCGGTCGCCGAGCCGGACGATCAGCGGGTCGGTGCCGGGAAAAACCTTGCTGTTGAAGGTGAAGACGTTGAAGTCGAGCATCACGGTCGGGTCGGGGACCGAGGTGCCCGGCTTGATGAACCACTCGTTCAAAAAGATCGCGAAGTCGCGATCGATCCGGCGCGCCGGCCGCCGGGGGTGGAAGATGAGGAAGCCCATCATCCCCATCGCCTGCTGCACCATTTCGTCGAAATGCGGGTGATACATCTGGGTGCCGTGCTGGCGCACGGTGAACTCGTACTTGAAGGTCTCGCCGGGCTCGATCGGCCGCTGGTTGAGGCCGACGACGCCGTCCATGCCGTTGGGAAGGAGGACGCCGTGCCAGTGCATGGAGGTGGGCTCGGGGAGGCGGTTTTCCAGATAGATCCGCACCCGGTCCCCTTCCACCGCTTCGATCGTGGGGCCCGGCGTCTGGCCGTTGTAACCCCAGCAATTCACTTTGAATCCGGGCGCGAACTCGCGCACCGCCGGCTCGGCGATCAAATGAAAGGTTTTGAAGCCGTCCTCCCAGCGCCAGGGCATGGACGAGCCGTTGGGTGTGACAACAGGAGTATGACCGCCCGTTGAGGCCGCGCGCTGGGTTGCGGCGAGCAGCGGAGTGCGCCGCAGCAGGCCGGCCAGGCCGGCGGTCACTGTTGCCAGCCCGGAAGCGAGCACGTTGCGCCTTGAAAGGATCGGTGCCTTATCGCTCATTTTTTTCTTGCTCCCAAAAGCCGAGCACTCCGTTCGTCGCAGCGTCGAGCTCGGTGTGCGCCAGCCAGTAGTCGCGGGTCGCGAGGACCTGCTCGCGCAATGCGTCGGAGAGCCCCTGCCGGGCGCGGATCAGGTCGAAGGCCCCGCGCAGCATCGCGTTGTACTCCAATTGGGTCAGGGAAAGGATCCGCTGCCGGCGCGGCACGACCACCGTCCGGAGGTAGTCGGCGCGCGCTCTCGCTTCGAGCAGCCTCTCGCGCGCGGCGCGGCCCTCCGAACGGGCGGTGACGGTCAGCGCGTGCAGCCGCTGCTCGGCCATTCTCAAGGAGGCGACCGCGCGCGTCCGCCCGGCCATGCCGCGGTCGAAGATGGGGATGGGGACGGCCACGGAAGGCCCGGTCGTCCTCGCGCCGTCCGACTCGCGCTCGTGTTTCGCGCCGAGCGCGAGCTCGTCCCAGGCCGAGGCGCGGGCCAGGGGAAGCTCCTGGCGGGCGGCTTCCACCTCCGCCTGCGCGAGCGCCAGGTCGAGCCGTTGCGGCATGGCGGCTTCCAGCTCTTCGAGGGAGCGCTCCTCTTCGCCCTCCGCGGGCGGCATCTGGGGCGGCAGCGTCAGCGGCAGGTTCTCCAGGGCGCCGAGATCGGCCAGCAGCCGCTCGCGCGTCTGCAGCTCGTCGAGCTCGGCGCGGGCGAGGTCGAGCTTGGCTTTCTCATAGATCGCCTGCTCGGATTCCAGATCGAGATCGGAGATGTTGCCCGCCTCGTGCTGCCGCCGGGCCAGCTCGGCCGAGGCTTCGGCCGCAGCATGGAGCGTCCGCTGGTGGGCGAGCGCTTGCTGCGCCGCCTGCAGCGTGTAGTAATCGGTCCGCACCCCGGCGGCGAAGCCGAGCACCGAGCCGGTCACCCGCAGCCGGGCGGCCTCGAACCCTGCCTGCCCGATGGCGCGCCGCTTGCGCAGTTGGAACAGGTCGATCAGGGTCTGGGTGATGCCGATCTCGAAGGGATTCCTGGGATCTCCGGGAAATCCCACTTCGCCGTCGAAGACCGGATTGCGGAGGGTGCTCGCCGCGATCAGGTCGGCGCGCGCCACTCCCAGCCCTTCGAGCGTGGCGAGGAGGTCGCGGTTGTTGGCGAGCGCGATCTCGACCGCGCGCTCGACGGTCAGCTCCCCTTCGAGGAGCGGCCGCAGCCGCTCGTCGGCGGGCGGCTCGATCGGCTGGTCCGGGCTCCACTCGATCTTCAGCCCCTGCTCCGCGATCTTCTTCTGGACCTCGGACACACCGGCATCCCGCGGCACCGAGACGCACCCGGACGCGAGCAACGCGGTGACAATCCAGGTTGCCTGCCTCATTCCTCCCTCCTCTCGACCAGGGTCATCCCGCACTTCGGGCAGGTTCCCGGGCTGCTGCTGGTGACCTCCGGGTGCATCGGGCACGCGTAGACGGCGTGCTGATGCGGCTCGGCCGCGGGAGCCTGCGCCCCGGAACGCCCCACGTCGACATGGGTGTACGTGCCTCCATGCTCCGCGTGGCTCCCTCCCTTGGCCATGTCCTCCGCGCGTTGGGCGTCCAGCACCGAGGTCGCGGCGGGGGAGTCGAGAGCGTCGGGGCTCAAGGTCCTCGCCGGCTGACCGGGCGAGGGGGCTTCTGCGGGCGCTGGAGCAGAAGCTTTCTCCGGCATGACGGCCTGGGCGGGCGCGGCCGGTTGCGCTGGCTGCGAATGCCCGGCATGGTCGTGACCGGCCGCGGCCGGCTGGGCGCCAGCCGAGGGGGCCGCGGCGCCATGCCCGGCATGCTGCCCGCTGTGAGGACGTTCGGCTCCGTGCCCCATGGCGGAATGATCGACGGCTTTCCCGTCCTTCGGAGCAGGATGCCCTTCATGGGCACTGCCGTGCTGGTGCCCGGCGTCCGCCCCGGGAGCGGCCTCCGGCATCTTGTGTCCTTGATGCCCTTCGTGCCCTCCGCCCGGGGCCGGGGTGCTGTGGGCGTGCTCGTGCTCGGCGCTCTTGCTCTCGGCGCTCTCGTCTCTGCCGCAGCCGATCAGCAGCCCGGCTGCGAGGACAGCCGCAGCCCATCTCTTGTTTCCAAACATGGTCGCAACCTCTCCGGTCGAAATCGGAACGGACACCTTCCCCGGCGCGCGGCCGGGAAAGCTGACGACATGCGGGAGAGGATCAGGCCAGGGGGATGTGGTCGATCGGATGGGCGAACAGGGGAAGCCCGGAGCCCGAAGGCTCGACGGTCGCCTCGGAGACCGCAGAGATGGCGAAGGCCATCGGCACGGCTTCGGCGATGGCGGTCACGTGACAGGCGTGCTGGCAGAAAGCGCTGCAGCAATCGTCATCATCCTGTTGCGTCTCGGGGCGGATCTGCTTGCCGGAGGGCTCCGGCTCGTGGCAGGAAGCCGGCGCGCTGGCCTGCTCCTCATGCTGCGCGCTGCACGGGTGAGGTCCCACGACGAGACCGAGCCCGAAGACGGCGAGAAGGAGAAGGGCAGAGAGATGGCGTGTCATGTTCCGGCCGCGGCGGTCGAAGGCCGCCAGGCTCTCCAACGGTAACACATACGTCGCCGCGTCATTCCCCTTCGGGTAGGGTAGAGTCCCGCTGGACAGCCAAAGGAGATCCCGTGAACCGACTCGCCGCATTGACCCTTGCCGCTGGCCTTGCCTTCTCTCTTGCCGTCAGCGCCGCGGAACCGACGCCGCAGGCCCTGTTGACGGATGCCATCCTTTGCAAGGGCGACCCTCTGGGGACCGTCCGCAAGATGGCTGAGAGCGGATCGTCCCACTTCGACCAGGGATTCGCCGCGGCGACCTTCGGCGAAGAGATGGACGAGATGATGGACGAGGTGACTGTCGTCATCCTGCGGTCGCCGCTCGAAATCGGCGGTGCCAGGACCTCGGCCATCCTGCTCACCCTCGCCCAGGGCGAGGATTTCGGGGCGCTCGTGTACGGCCGCTTCCGCGGCGACTACAAACAGGCCGTCAAGGCCTTGAAGCTCGCCCCCACGGCGAAGAAGGACGGCTTGCGCCTGGGACATTTCACGAAAGCCATGGCGGTCGACGTGGACGGTCGCCCCGACAAGGTCTGCCCGATGACCATCGCGCTCGCTCCGCAGGAGGACGGCATCTTCCTCCTCGGATGCGGATGGTGCAACGGTTGACGCTCTTATAATAGGAAGAGAAGGTCGTCACTCTCTTGGAGGTATGCCATGCTCGATTCGCGCCGCCGCCGTTCCGTTCTTCTCCTCTGTAGCCTCGTTCTCCTCGGTGTTCTCCTAGCGGCGTTGGCGGCGGGCGCCGACGATCCTGGCGAGGCGCTGCGCGAGGCGGCGCGCGCCGGGGATCTGGCGCGGGTCGATGCGCTGCTCGCCGCCGGGGCGCCGGTCGACGCGCCTGCCCGTTATGGCCAGACGCCCCTCTACTTCGCGGCTGAAAAGGGTCATCTCGCGGTGGCCAAGCGGCTCGTCGAGCGCGGAGCGAACGTCAACGCCAAGGACGGCTTCTTCGGTGCCTCGGCGCTGGAGATGGCGCTCCAGGGTGGGCACAACGAGCTGGTGCGCCATCTCCTGGCCCATGGCGCCGAGGATGCCACCTCCGCTCTCTGGGCGGCCCTCGAGAACGACGATCTGGAGATGGCGCGCGCCGCGCTCGCCACCGGTTTCGTCGAGCCCCTCGATCTCACGGCCGCGCGGCGCCAAGCTCAAGGCGCCGCCGGGCCGATGAGCGAGCTGCTGGCCGCGGCGACGGCGAAGCCGCGGCAGCGGCCGCCGTACAAGGCAGCGCCCGAGCGGCTGCCCGCCTATGCCGGGAAGTTCCGCCAGGGCCAGGAGGCCGGGAAAGAGGCCATGGTCGCCGTGCGCGGCAATGGCCTGGGGCTCACCCTTCCGGGTGAG
>DASUNJ010000488.1:0-5874 GCA_036277235.1 Thermoanaerobaculia bacterium
GATTCCGGCGCGCCGGAAGGCGCCTGCCTGCACGAGCTGTTCGAGGCCTGGGCCCGCCGTACGCCGGACAGCCCGGCCGTGGTCGGCGAGGACGGGGTCCTGACCTGGCGCGAGCTGGACCGATGGGCCAACGGGCTCGCCCATGATCTGCGTGGCTTGGAAGTCGGCCCCGAATCGCGGGTCGCGCTCTGCGCCGAGCGCTCGGCGGCCATGGTCGCCGGGCTGCTGGCGATCCTCAAGGCAGGTGCCGCGTATGTGCCTCTCGACCCGTCCTACCCGCGGGAGCGGCTGGTCGACCTGCTGGAAGACTGCGGCGCCGCGGCCCTTGTCGCACACCGGCATCTCGCAGAGCTCCTGGAGGATGCCGGCCTGCCGGCCGTGCTCCTGGACGGCGATCGGCCGGTCGCGGCCACCCCGCCTCCGGCCGGAGCGTTCCCCGAGAGCCCTGCCTATGTCATCTACACCTCGGGCTCGACAGGTCGGTCCAAAGGCGTAGTGGTCGAGCACCGGCAGGCGGTCAACTACCTGCGCGGCGCCGCGGTCCGTCTGGAATTGGAGGAGCTGCCGCCGGGCATGGCCTACGCCACCGTCTCCACCCTGGCCGCCGACCTCGGCAACACCGTGGTCTTTGCCTCGCTGGCCCTGGGCGGGGTGCTGCACGTGATCCCCCGCGAGCGGGTAGCCGACGCCGACGGGCTCGGCGACTGGTTCGAGGAGCACGGCATCGATGTGCTCAAGATCGTCCCGTCCCACCTGGCGGCGCTGCTGAGCGGGGCGCGGCCGGAGCGCGTGCTGCCGCGGCGGCGGCTGATCCTGGGCGGCGAGCGCTCGGAGTCGGCGTGGGTGGAGGGGCTGCGAGAGCTGGCGCCGGGATGCCGGATCTTCAACCACTACGGCCCTACCGAGACCACGGTGGGAGTGATCGCCGGCCGCGCCGCCGCAGGCTCCGGCTCCTTGCCGCTGGGCCGGCCTCTCGCGGGCAGCCGCATCCTGCTGCTCGACAGGGACCTGCGGCCGGTCCCGGCCGGTGTGCCGGGCGGCCTCTACGTGGCGGGCGCGGGCCTGGCCCGCGGCTACCTCGGCCGGCCGGACCTCACCGCCGAACGGTTCGTCCCCAACCCCCTGGGGACCGAGCCCGGCGAGCGCCTTTACAGGGCGGGCGACCTCGCCCGCGCCCTGCCGGACGGCCGCGTCGAGTTCCTCGGCCGTCTCGACGATCAGGTCAAGATCCGCGGCTACCGCGTGGAGCCGGGGGAGGTCGAGGCCGCCCTCGCTGCGTTGCCGGGCGTGCGCGAGGCAGCCGTGCTGGCGCGGATGTCCGCCTCTGGAGCGCCTCGGCTGGTGGCCTGGGTAGTGCCGGCCGGACCCGGAGCCACGGCGCCGGAGCTGCGCGCCGCCCTGGCTCGTACCTTGCCCGAGGCCCTGGTCCCGGCGGCCTTCGTCCTTCTGGAGGCGCTGCCGCTCACGCCCAACGGCAAGCTCGACCGGCGCGCTCTGCCGGCGGCGCCGGAGGAGACAGAGGGGCCCGTCGTGGAGGGGGCCGGCCCGCGCACGGCGCTGGAGGAGCTGCTGGCCGCGTACTGGGCGGAGCTGCTGGGACGCGACCGGGTCGGCGTCCACGACGATTTCTTCGATCTCGGCGGCCACTCGCTGCTGGCCACGCGGGCGATCTCGCGGGCGCGGGCGATCGCCGGCTGGACGGTCCCCCTGCACGCCTTGTTCGAGGCGCGGACCGTGGCCGGGCTCGCCCGCTGGATTGAGCGGAGCCGCGGAGCTCCGGCCGCGCCGCCGCTCGCGCCCGCCGCCGACGGCTCGCCGGCCCCGCTCTCCTTCGCCCAGGAGCGGCTTTGGTTCCTCGACCAGCTCGAGCCCGGGTCGGCGCTCTACAACCTGCCCTACTTTGCCCGCGTCGAAGGGCCGTTGGATGCGGCGGCGCTGGAGCGCGCCCTGGGTGCTGCCGCCCGCCGGCACGAGGCGCTGCGCACGGTCTTCCCGGTCCATCAGGGCACACCGGTCCAGGAGGTGCTGCCGCCCGCCGGCCTGCCGCTACCCGCGATCGACCTGTCAGGGCTTGCGCCGGAGCGGCGGGAGGCCGAGGCGCGCCGCTTGGCCGAGGCCGAGGCGCGGCGGCCGTTCGACCTGGAGCGCGGCCCCCTGGCGCGGGCGGCCCTGGTCCGGCTTGGGGCGGAGGATCATCTCCTGCTGCTCACCCTCCATCACATCATCTCCGACGCCTGGTCGCGCACCGTGCTGATCCGCGAGCTGCAGGCGCTTTACTCAGGCTCGCCCCTGCCGCGGCTCCCGGTCCAATACGGCGACTTCGCCCGTTGGCAGCGGGGCTGGCTGCGAGGCGAGTCCCTGGACGCCCGGCTCGCCTGGTGGCGCGAGCGGCTGGAGGGTGCCCCCACGGCGCTCCAGCTTCCCTGGGACCGACCGCTGTCGGGAGGCCAGCGCTGGACCGGCACGACCGTCCCCTTCGCGTTGCCGCCGGATCTCGCGGGCGTGCTGGAGGAGCGCGCCCGGCGCGAGGGCGTGACCCTGTTCATGCTCCTCCTGGGGGTGCTCCAGGTCCTCCTGCACCGCGTCTCCGGGCAGGACGATGTGGTCGTGGGAACCGCCATCGCGGGCCGCGACCGCAGCGAGTTGGAGGGGCTGGTCGGGTTCTTCGTCAATGCACTACCCCTGCGCGCCCGCTTCGCGGACGAGCCGAAGCTGGCGGGCCATCTGGCGGCGGTGCGCGCGACGGCCCTCGGCGCCTACGCGCACCAGGACCTGCCCTTCGAGAAGCTGGTGGAGGCCCTGGGCGCCGATCGCGCCGCCGGTCTACCGCCCGTCTTCCAGGTGGTCTTCACTCTCCAGAACGTGCCGGAGTCCGCGACGGCCCTCGGCGGCGCCGCCCTGCGGCCGCTGGAGGTGCACACCGGCACGGCCAAGTTCCCCCTGACTCTCGCCCTGGCCCCTGCCGGCGGTGGGTTGGCGGGCGCCGCCGAGCTGGCCGCCGAGCTGTTCGACTCCGCCACCGTGGAGCGGCTCCTGGGCAGCTTCCGGGTGGCCCTGGAGGCAGTCGCTTCCGGAGCCGGGGGACGGGTGGGGGATCTGCCCTTGCTGGGTGAGGCCGAGCGCCGCCAGCTCCTCCTCGACACAGCCCTCACGCTGCCCGTGAACCTCGACCTCCTGGACCTCTTCGAAAACCAGGCTGATGCCCGGCTTGATACCGTCGCCGTAGTGTGCGGAGACGAGCGGCTGACCTGGAGCGAGCTCGATCGCCGCGCCAACCGCCTGGCCCACCACCTGATCGCCCTGGGCGTCGGTCCGGACGTGGCCGTGGGGCTCGCTCTGGAGCGCTCGGTCGATCTGGTGGTGGCGATCCTCGCCACGGTCAAGGCGGGCGGTTTCTACGTCCCCCTCGATCTGTCCGCGCCGCAGGAGCGGCTGGAGCTCCTGGCTGCGCAGGCCGGCGTGCGCATCGCCCTGGCCAACGACGAGGAGACCGAGATCCGCCTGGCCGGCACCGGGGCGCTCATCCTCGATCCGGCGGACTGGCTGGAGGCTGCCGGACCGGAGCACCGGCCGCAGCGGCGCGCCTTGGGTGCCAACCTGCTCTACGTCATGTACACGTCCGGCTCGACCGGCCAGCCCAAGGGGGTGGCGGTCACCCGGGCCAACGTCCTGCGCCTGGTCTGGGATACGGACTACTGCCGCTTCGCGCCGGACGAGGTCTTCCTGCTGCTCGCGCCGGCCGCTTTTGACGCTTCTACGTTCGAGCTCTGGGGGGCGCTGTCGAGCGGCGCGCGGCTGGCCGTGATGCCCGGCGGCGCGTTCACGTTGCACGAGCTGGAGCGGGCCGTCCAAGGCCACGGCGTGACCACGCTGTGGCTCACGGCCGGGCTCTTTCATCAGGTGGTGGACGAGAGGCCGGCGATCCTGCGCCCGCTGCGGCAGCTCCTGGCCGGCGGCGACGTCCTCTCTCCGGAGCACGTGCGCAGGGCCCTGGAGGCGGCGCCCGACTGCCGTTTGATCAACGGCTACGGTCCCACCGAGGGCACGACGTTCACCACCTGTCACGCCGTCGAGCGCGGCCGGGATCTGACCACGGTGCCCATCGGCCGTCCCATCGCCCGCACGAGCGTCCGCGTGCTCGACCGCTACGGGGCCTCGGTCCCCGACGGAATTCCCGGGGAGCTGCACGCCGGCGGCCACGGGCTCGCCCGCGGCTACCTGGGCCGGCCGGACCTGACCGCGGAGCGGTTCGTCCCCGATCCCTTCGGAGGATCCGGGGAGCGGCTGTACCGCACCGGCGATCTGGTCCGCCGCCGGCGCGGCGGCGAGATCGAGTTCCTCGGCCGGCTCGACGGCCAGGTCAAGCTGCGCGGGTTCCGGATCGAACCCGGCGAGATCGAGACGGCTCTCGCCAAGCACCCCGCGGTGCGCGAGGCGGTCGTGCTCGCCCGCGAGGACCGTCCCGGCGACCGGCGCCTCGTGGCGTGGGTGGTGACCGAAGAGGCTGCTCCTGCGGCCGACGAGCTGCGCGCGTTCCTGCGCGACCGGCTGCCGGCCTACATGGTGCCGTCCGCGTTCGTGGCGCTGGACGCGCTGCCGCTCACCCCCAACGGCAAGGTGAACCGCCGGGTCCTGCCCGCGCCTGTGGACTCGCCGGGGGAGGCGCAAGCCGCCGCCCCGCGCACGCCAATGGAGGAGCTGGTGGCAGGGCTCTTCGCGGACGTGCTGGGCGTTCGCGAGGTGGGGGCTGGGGACGACTTCTTCGCCCTCGGCGGCCACTCGCTGCTGGCCACGCGGCTGCTGGCCCGGGTCCGCGAGACCCTGGGGGCCGAGGTCCCGCTGCGCGACCTCTTTGAGGCGCCCACGGTAGAGGCGTTCGCGGCCCGAGTGGATGCGGCCCGCGCCTCGGAGCATGGCGAGCCCGAACCGCCGTCGCCCCGGCCCGACAGGGGCGACGCTCCGCTCTCCTTCGCCCAGCAGCGGCTCTGGTTCCTCGACCAGCTTGAGCCCGGGAGCCCGCTCTACAACGTCGCCTTCGTGGTTCGCGCCCATGGGCCGCTGCGCCCCGAGGTGCTGGAAGCCTCCCTGGCCGAGATGGTCCGCCGGCACGATGCCCTCCGCACCACCTTCCCCCAAACGGAAGAGGGGCCTCGCCAGGCGGTCCTTCCCGCGGCCGGCCTGCGCCTGCCCGTGGTGGACCTGAGCGGGCTCGGCAAGCGGCAGTCTGCGGCCGAGGCGCTGCGCTTGGCCCGCGCCGAGGCGATGAGGCCGTTCAACCTCGCCTGGGGGCCGCTCCTGCGTGCTCTGCTGCTGCGCCTGGGCGCGGGCCGGCACTGGCTGGTGACGGCGGTGCACCACATCGTGTTCGACGGCTGGTCCATCGGCGTACTCACCGGCGAGATGGCGGCGCTCTATGCCGCCCTGGAGGAAGGGCGGCCCGCACGGCTTCCCGAGCTGCCTCTCCAGTACGCCGACTTCGCAGCCTGGCAGCGCCGCTGCCTGGAAGGGGAGCGGCTGGAGGCGCAGGCAACTTGGTGGCGCGGGCAGCTCGCGGGCTCCGCTCCGGCCGAGCTGCCCGCGGACCGTCCACGCCCGGCCGTGCGCGACCTGCGCGGCGCAGCCCTCTCCACCTCGCTGTCGCGGCGCGAGACGGCGGCGCTGCACGATCTCGCCAGGCGCCGTGGCGCGACCCCGTTCATGGTGCTGCTGACCGCGCTCCAGGCGCTGGTGCGCCGCCATGGCGGCCCGCGCGACGCTGCGGTGGGCTCGCCCATCGCAGGGCGGCGCTACCGCGAGCTGGAAGGGATGATCGGGTTCTTCGTCAACACCCTGGTGCTGTGCCAGGAGCTGAGGGAGGACGCGAGCTTCGGCAGC
>DASUNJ010000489.1:0-13027 GCA_036277235.1 Thermoanaerobaculia bacterium
CGCATTCGGGACGGCTGCCGATGATGAGCTCATTCCGGGCGACGGGAAAGCGCCGGACGCCGTCCGGTGCGTAAGCAACGAGTCGAAGCATAGGAGCCGCATAGTATCCCATCCGCTAAAGAGGGCCATCCACAAAAGGGACCATCCAAGTGAAACGAGTCTGGTATCCTCCGCCCCGCCATGAACGACCTGTTCCTCCGAGCCTGCCGTGGCGAGGCCGTCGAGCGCCTTCCGGTCTGGCTCATGCGCCAGGCCGGGCGCTATCTCCCCGAATACCGCGCCATCCGCGAGAAGACCGACTTCCTCACGCTGTGCAAGACGCCCGAGCTGGCGGCGGAGGTGACCCTCCAGCCGGTCCGCATCCTCGGGGTCGATGCTGCCATCCTCTTCGCCGACATCCTTCTCCCGCTGGAGGCCATGGGCGCCGAGCTGCAGTTCGTGAAGGGGGACGGCCCGAGCTTCCCGAATCCGGTGCGGAGGCGCGAGGACGTCGCCCGCCTGCGCGCTCCGGATGTTGACGCGACCCTGGGCTACGTCTTCGACGCCATGCGCCTGGTGCGCCGCGAGCTCGAAGGCAAGATTCCCGTCATCGGCTTCGGGGGCACGCCCTGGACCCTCGCCGCCTACCTCGTCGAGGGTGGAGTCTCCAAGCACTTCGACAAGCTCCTGGCCTGGAGCTACTCCGATCCCGAAGGGCTCGCCGTGCTCCTCGACCGGATCGCCGACGTCTCCATTGCCTATCTTCGCGGCCAGATCGAAGCGGGCGCCCAGGCGCTCCAGCTCTTCGACACCTGGGGCGGCCTGCTCGACCTGGAGCGCTGGCGCGCGCTCGCCCTCCCCCCGCTCCGGAAGATCGTCGACGGGATTTCCGGCCGGGTGCCGCTGATCTATTACGTCAACGGCGGCGGCCATCTCCTGGAGGGAATGCGCGAGTTGCCGGTCGACGTGCTCTCGGTCGATTGGCGCCAGCCGCTCAGCCGGGTGCGCCAGGTGGTGGGCAACCGCACGCTGCAGGGGAACTTCGACCCCGCGGCCCTGCTCGGCCCGATCCCCGAGATCGAGCGCCGGGTCGCGAAGGTGATCGAAGAGGGACGCGGCGGAGGGCACATCGTGAACCTGGGCCACGGCATCCTGCCCATGACGCCGGTCGAGAACGCCAAGGCGTTCGTCAGCGCGGTTCAGCGGATGTCGGCAACGCCTCCGCGGCCCGTGTGAACGTAGGATCCACCTCCAACGCCCGGCGGTAGCTCTCCGCCGCCTCCTGCCTCCGCCCCTGCGCAGCCCGCACCTCCCCCAGATGGAACCAGCCGGCCACCAGGTTCGGCCGCAGCGCGACGGCGCGGGCGAGATGCACCACGGCCTCCTCGTGAGCGCCCTTCGCGGCGAGCAGCCGGCCGAGGTTGTACTCCCCCTCGACGCGGTCGGAGCCCCGGGCGAGCGCGCTGCGCGTGAGATCGATCGCCTCGTCGAGCTTGCCCTGGCCGGCCCGCGCCAGGGCAAGCCACTCCAGGAGGAGGAGATCGTCCGGCCGGCGCTCCCGCAGCGCGGCGAGCGTGACCTCGGCCTCGGCGAAACGCCGCCGCTGGAGCTGCGCCTGGGCCAGATCGAGCCAGGGATCGGGCTCGGGCAGCCGGACCTCCGGCAGCTTTCTCTCCAGGAAACGCATCGCGTCGTGGCTCCCCGCGGCGCGGACCGCGGCAGCGGCGCGGTAGATCTCGGCGAGCGCCCCGGTCGGCCCCCCTTCGAGAATCCGCAGCTCGGTCAGGACCGGGTCCCGCTCCGCCAGCGGTGCCAGCAGCTCCGGCCCTCCCAGCCCGCGCTGGATGCGGTGATCGGTCATCAGCACCTGGACCACGTCCTGGGTCCGCCGCCGCGGCATGTGGCAGGAGGCGCAGTCAGCATTCTCTATATGCCCCGCGGGGAGGCTCGCGTGACAGCTCCGGCAGACGCTCCCCACGACTGCCTTCATCTCTTCCCTGGGCACGACCCGGTGAGGATCGTGGCAATCCAGGCAGCCGACCCCTCCCCCGCTCTCCAGGAAGCAGCGGCTCTGACGCAGCCGGTAGGCGTGATGATTGATCTCGAAGCGCTCCGACGGGGCCTGCCCCTCCTCCTCCACGTCGACCTGAACGAGATAGTCGGATAGCGGCTCGCCCGCCCGGTAGGAGAAATCGCCGCGGCCGAACCGGCGCAGGCCCGGCAAGGCGACCGACGGCTGCAGATGGCAGGTCATACAGACCTCGTCCTGCCTCGCCTTCGGCAGCCGGGCGGGATTGAAGATCGCCGTGCGGATCTCCTCAGCCGGGCCGACGCCGCCGCTCGCGAGCCAGACGTGCTCCGCTCCCGGACCGTGGCAGCGCTGGCAGCCCAGCCCCTCGGGAAGCTCGGCCGGAAAAGCCTGCGGCGCGCCCGGAGCGTCGGCGCCCGCCGGCAGCTCGGGGTAGGCGTCGTGACAGAACAGGCACTCCCTCCGCACCCGCCGCAGCACGCCCTGATGGTCCGGCCGGTCGTAGCCGGGCGGCATCCCCCAGCTCCGCGTCTGGGTGTACCAGGCGAGCGGAAGCTGGAACATCTCTCCCGACGGAGTGCGGTAGAGATAGGTCCGGGCGTTGTTGCCCGAGCCCAGAATCCAATCGACCTCGCGCTCGAAGAGATGGATGGGAAGGCCCGCCGCGTCCGTCTGCCAGCGGCGGAAGACCAGCCGCTCTCCCTGGCGGACGATCTGAAGGTGCTGGCGCGACGGAGCGTGAAAGAAGGGAGGAGCGGCGAAATCCTCGATGTCGGTCGAGGGCCGCGGCCGGAAGAACGCCCGCGCCATGCCCTTGGGCCGGTAGGACTCGGCGATCTCCGTGTGGCAGACGGCGCAGGCGCGGTCCTCGACGTAGCTCGGCGCGGCGCCGCGGGTGACGGGGATGCGGAGCGCCTCCAGGTCGCGGGCAATCTTCTCGCTTTCAGGCAGGTGGGGGGCCTGGCTCAGGAGCAGCACTGCGAGCGGGAGAAGGGTGAACGCGCGCATCTCACCTGCTCACGATTTCGATCCCTTTTTCCAGCACCTCGTCCTTCCCCTGCCGTACACCCTCGAGCGTCTGCGTTGCCGGGACGGTCGGCAGGATGCCGATGCCGTGGTGCTGCGAGCCGTCGTGCTTGAGCACCTGCATCCCCGTCCAGGAGAACGAGTAGCCGCCGGGAAGCTCGAAGGGGTTGATGTTGCCGTTCGTGCCCGCGGTGGGGCTGCCCACGATCTCGGCCAGCTTGTAGTGCTCCACCATCCCCAGGTAGGTCTCGGCGTAGCTGATCGCGCGGCCGTCGGTCAGGAACGCCACCTTGCCGCGGATGCGCGGCTGCTGCGGCTCCAGGGTCCAGTTGGAGAACTGGAATTCCATCCCCTGGCGGTCGGGCCGGGTGACGATGGGGACGTTCCAGCGGGCGCTGGTGATCGGCGTGTCCGTCAGGTGCTGCAGGACCACGGGCGAGAGCTTTGCCGGGTAGCCGCGGAGGTCGAAGATCACGCCTTTCGCCTCGGCGAGCTTGGCCACGGCGGCGTTGAAGTCGTTGTCGTCGATGCGGCCGGTGTCCACATACCAGATGCCGGGCCGGATCTCGGAGACCTTCTCCGGCCGGGGCTCGTCGGGATAGGGAAACTCGACGTCATAGGCCAGGGAGACCTCGTAAGGCTCTCCCGTGGCAGGCTGGATTCTCAGCTTCGCCGATTCTCCGATGAGACCCCGGGCGAGACGGTTTACCGCGTTCCAGCGGATCCACTGGGGAGTCGCGCCCGAGGTGAGGCGCTCGCGCTTCGCGAGCGCCTCGGCCACGGGCACGCCGTTCAGCGCCAGCACCACGTCGCCGGGACGGATGCGGTCCGCCTTGCCGGGAACGACCTCCACGACGGCGACGCTGTCCTCGATCCAGCGCAGGGCGAGCGGCAGCGCGGCGTACTTTTTCCAATCCTGCGACAGCAGGACCGCATGGCCGTGGCCGTCGTGGAGCCGGGCCACGAGCGCCCGCAGCGTGTCGAGGAAGGCCAGCTCGTCCCGATCGGCTGCGGCCGCGGCCAGCGCCTCGCGCAGGGCGGCGGGCCAGTCGGTCTGGACCACGTCGAAATACGGGTAGAAGTGCTGGAACAAGTTCCAGGCGAGGGCCACGACCGCGAGCCGGGTGGCGCGGTCGTTGCCGGACGGCTGCCATCCGTTCGTGGCCGGCGGAGTCCAGCCGTGGGAGGCGGGCACGGTCTTGCCCCTTCCGTCCAAAGAACCGTCCAGGTAGAGCGTGAGCGGCACGCGGCAGGAGACGCCCCCTCCCAGGTCCGCTGCGAAGACCTCGGCCGGCGGGGGGAGCTTCGGCGGCGCGGCCGGCTTGCCGGCGAGCGAGACGCAAGAGCCCTCGCGGCAGCTCGCGGCGAGCTCGATCTCGTAGGTCTCCTGCCGTTCCGACCAGCTCCAGCCCGCGGGCCGCCCCTTCTTCCCCGGGTCCTCCTGGTCGAACCCGGGGTTCTTGAGGGGGATGGCCTCCCACGTGCCGTCCGGACGGGCGGCCTCGAGCACGGCATTCTCGAACCACGCGCGCCCTCCGCCCCAGAGAGAGACGCCCACGTAGAAGCTCGTCGCGCTCGCCTCCAGATTTCCAACCAGCTCGATCTCCTGCCACTCGGTGCCGCGGAACGGGCGGTCCTTCATGTCCATCGGCATCTCGTTGCCGTCCTCGTTCCACGCCTGCGTCCACAGCCCGGCCCCGCCGTGCTGGCCGAACCCCTCGGTGCGGAGCCAGGCCCGGAAGCGGATCTTCCGGCCCGCCACGAGCCTGGCCTCGATCTCCTGGGCCAGGCTGGCCGCATCTTCGAGAAGAGGCGTCTTGCTATCGATCCGGCGGCTCCTGTACATGGACTGCCGGCTTCCTGTGCCCACGCCCAGGTGGTGCCAGGCAATGATTCCCGGATCCTGCCCGCGAGGCGTCAGCGCGCGCGGCAGCTCGGGTATCGAGCCCCCGGCCCATACCTGGACGGTGGGAGCCACGGGCCGGAAGAGGTCCTCCAGCCGGCGCGCGAGGTCCTCGGGGCTCTTCGCCCCCTCCACGTCCTTCACGGCATGGATGGCGAAGGCGTTCCAGTTCGTGTCCGCCGCCGCGTCGCTGGGATGGAAGTAGCGTACGTAGCCCAACAGCCGCGTGAATGCGGCCAGGTTGTCGAGCCCGCGCCCTTCGAGCGGCCGGAGCGGCTGGTCCGCCGGCTGGGCGAAGGCCGGCGCTACGAAAAGAAGGAAGCAAAGACGAGCGACCCTGAGCACGGAGACTCCTTTCGGCAAATCCTTTCCCGTGAGGATAGCAGCGGCGGAGATTCGCGGTACGCTCGCGCGCCATGGAAAAGCCCTTCCTCGACTACGCAGGCGGCGCGCTTCGCATGGAAGGGGTGGCGCTCGCGGAGCTGGCGGAACGGCTCGGCACCCCCTTTTTCCTGATGAGCGAATCCCGGCTGCGGGCCAATTACCAGGCCCTGGAACGGGGGCTCGCCACGGCAGGGCCGGGGACGGTCCTGCGCTACTGCGCCAAGACCAACCGCGAGACGGCCGTGCTCGAAACCATGAGCGCCCTCGGCAGCCATCTGCTCGCGAGCCACGCCGCCGAGGCGGCTCTCGCGGTCCGCTGCGGCTTTCCGCCCGAGCGGATCGCCTACGCGCGCCCCGTGCTCACTCCCGAAGAGCTGGACGCGGCGCTCGGGCTCGGGGTCCCGCTCTTCCACGTCCACCACCCGGACGATCTGGCGAAGCTCGAAGCGGCTGCGGCCCGGGCCAACCGTCCTGTGCGTGTCTCGTTCCGGCTGCGGGGCGCGGCGGGCCTCTCTCCTCTCAGCCGGCTCAACCGGCGCCTGGGGCTCGACGCGGACGAGATCGTCGAGGCCGCGCGGCGGGCCGCGGCGTCGCCCTGGCTGGAGCCGGCTGCGTTGAACTTCTACCTGGGCACGCAGCAGTCGTCGCTCGACGGCTTCACGCGTGTCTTTCGAGGAGTCCTGGCTCTTCTGAAGCGCGTGGCCTCGGAGGCGGGCGTGACGCTCCGCGAGGTGAACCTCGGCGGCGGCATTCCGTCGCCTACACTCCAGCGGGTGGGGCCGCGCCATGTGATCGGACGGTTACGGGACCGTCTTGCCTCCTCCCCGTCGGGCAACCTGGAGGCGTTCGCCGCCCGGCTCGGAGCCCGCTTCCGCGAGCTGGTCGAGACCTCCGGCCTCTCCGAGCCCCCGGTCCTCGCGGCCGAGCCGGGAAGGGCAATCGTGGGAGGCGCGGCAGTGCTCGTCACCCGCGTCCGCGCGATCCGGGGGAGCTGGCTCTTCCTGGACGCGAGCCGCAACCACCTCCCCGAGTCGCCGCTGCTCTTCGCCCGGCGCATCCTCCCCTTGTCCGAGAACGGGAAGGGAGCAGAGCGCTTCTGGAACCTGTCCGGCTGCACCTTGAACACTCTCGACGTGCTCGACCTGCACCGCCGCCTGCCGCCGCTCGCGCCCGGCGACGGCATTGCCTTCTGCGACGCGGGCGCCTACTCGATCTCCCGCGCCAGCTCCTACGCGGGGCTCTCCCCGGCGGTCTATCTGCTCGAAGAGGCCGGGACGGTCCGGTTGGTCCGGCGGGCCGCAGGCGTGGAGGATCTCTGAGAGCTCTGGTCACCGGAGCCTCAGGCTTTCTGGGACGTCACCTGGTCCACGCCCTGCGGGATCAGGGCCGCGAAGTCGTGGCGCTCTCCGGCGACCTCCGCGATCCGTCCTCATACTCTCCGCTGCTCGCCGCCGGGGACTCGGTCTTCCACCTCGCCGCCGTCCGCAACCATCCCCGCGTCCGGGTCCGCGACATGGAGGAAGTCAACGTCCGCGCCACCGCCGAGCTGGCCCGGCGCTCCCTGGAGGCTCGGGTGGGACGGTTCGTCCATGTCTCGACCGCCTTCATTCGCGAGCCCTTCGGCGCCTATGCGGACTCCAAGGCGCGCGCCGTCCTGGAGATCCGGCGGCTCGCCGCCGAGGGGCTGCAGGCGGTCACCGTCTCTCCCACGATCGTCTTCGGCCCGGATCATCCTTCCCATCCCAACCGGATCACCTCCGAGATCCGCCGCCTTCTGCGCCAGCGCGTTTTACTCGTCCTGGCGGGAGGGCGGCAGGAGCGCAACCTGGTTTACGTGGACGACGTGGTCCGCGGCCTCCTGGCCGCCGAGCAACGCGGCGCAGTGGGAGAGGAGTACGTGCTGGGCGGCGAAGAGATCGCGCCCCGGGACTTCGGCCGGCTCGTCCTGTCGCTCGCCGGCCTCCGGCCCGTCGCCACGCTCTCGTTGCCCGCCGGACCGGCGCTCGCCGCGGCGCGGATCGCCGACAGAATTCGGAAATCCGACCCGGGGAGCGGATATGCTACCGCCGTCCAAATCCTTCTGCGCGAGTGGCGCTTCAGCTCCGACAGGGCGCGGCAGGATCTGGGATATCGTCCCCTTCCTCTGACCGAAGGGTTGTCTCATACGATCGAATGGTTGAGGGCGGCAAATGGATGTCCTGAGATGGGATGAAGCAACCCGCGACCTGCGCGAGCAGCAGCGCCGGGACTGGGATCGGATCGCCTCGTCGGTGCGCGATTTCCACGCCGCGCCGAGCACCCTGTATTACCGCCGCTGTGAGATTGCGCTCCTGGAGCGCTCCCTCGGGAGCCTGCGGGGCAAGCGCGTGCTCAAGCTGGACCTCTGGAACGAGGCGTTCAACACGCGGATCCTCGACTGGATGCGCGAGCAGGGGGCGGAGGTGGTGGGGCTCGACATCTCCCGCGTAGTGGCTTTCCGGGCACGCCGCAACGCCCGCTCGAACGGCCACGCGCCGGCCCTGCTGCGCGCCGACATCCGCGAGCTGCCGTTCGCGGCCGGCTCCTTCGACGCGGTCTACACGATGGGGACCATCGAGCACATCGACGAGTACCGCGAGGCGATCCGCGAAGTCCACCGGGTGCTCAAGCCAGGCGGCCGGGCGGTGATCGGCGTGCCGCACAAGTGGGACCTCTTCCTGCGTCCGCTCATGGTCCGCGTCCTCGACGCCTTCGGCCAGTACCTCTACGCGCCGGAAAAGTCGTTCAGCGCCGGGGAGCTGCGCCGGGACGTCGAGCAGACCGGTCTGCGGGTGGTGGAGCGCACGGGCATCCTCACCCTGCCGGGGCTCCTGCGCATGGCCGACCTCTTCTTCTACACACGGGACATCCCCCTCTACCGGCTGAGCCCCCTCTTCCTCGCGCCCTTCCAGTTCCTGGAGACGCGCTGGCGCTGGCCGGGCCGCTTCGGCTATCTCCTGACGGTCGTGGCCGACAAGCCGTGATGACCCCTCACCCCCTGGCCCCCTCTCCCATCGCACTCCCCGGCCTGCGGCCGGCCCCCGGGAGAGGGGGAACGTACCTGAAGCCATGTTGCCTCGCTCTCGCCTCGCCGGTGTCGGCGGCGTTCCCCCTCTCCCGGTTGGGTGGGAGTGCGATGGGAGAGGGGGCCAGGGGGTGAGGGGCATGGAAGCGTACCGACACGTGCCGGGCTTCCTCTCCGGCGAGGAGCTGAACCGGCTCACCCGCCTGATCGAGGATCATGAGGATCTGTACACCGAGGTACACGGCCGGGGCGGTCTGGGGCCGCGCTACCGGGTGATCGACGGCGACCAGATCCACGAAAAGCTGTCCGAGGTGGAGGATCTCGGAGACCGGCGGGTGCGGCCGCTGGCCGAGCAGTTCGCGGGAGGGGCCTTGCGTCCCCTCGGCAGCTCCAAGCGGTCCATGCGGGTTCAGGCCTATGAGCGGCGGGAGCACGGCTTCCGCTGGCACCTGGACGGCCATGCCTACGTGGCCCTGGTGACGCTCAAGAACACCAACGGCGGCGAGACGCAGTTCATCTCGCCCGCTCTCACCCGGTTCCTGCGCTTCCTTCTCTATCCCCTCTACGCGGTCCCCCAGGTCTTCTCGATCTTTCCGCGGAGTGCCGTCACCGCCAAGGCCGGGGATCTGCTGGTGATGCGCGGAGCCCGCACGCTCCATCGTGGGATCACGCTCTCGGACCAGGGGGAGCGCATCCTGCTCGCCTACACCTTCGACTCTCCGGGCAAGAAGCCGAATCCCTTCCGAGACTGGATCGCCAAACGGCTGAACTACTGATCCATCTGGCGGCGTTCGCGGTCCTGACTGCCACGGCGTGGGCGGCCGGCTCGCTGTTCAGGCTGGAGCATCACGCCGTCCGCATCGCGCTCGGGCTCGCCCTCCTGGCCCATCTCGGCTTCCTGCTTGCCTCGTTCGGCCAGTTGCGGCCCGGAGCTCTGATCGCCGTGACCGTGGCGATCCATGCCGCCGCCTTCTACCAGGAGCGCCCGCGTCTCGGCGGCCGGCTGTGGGGATTGGGTCTGATCGCGCTTGCGCCCCTCTTCGTCCTCGCGCTCTACCCCCCGACCGCCTTCGACGAGACCATGTACCACCTGTCCTACGCCCGCGCCTTCGCGCAATCGGGCGGGCTCCCCGCCATGCCGGCGCTCCGCTTCCCGGTGTTCCCGGCGCTCGGGGAGCTCCTCTTCGCGGAGACTCTTCTGCTGGCCGGCGACGTGGCCACCCATTTCGTCGCGCTGTTGGCAGTCCTCGCGACCGCCGGCATCCTCGTGGCCTGGGGCCGGAAGGCTTTCTCGCCGCAGGCGGGCTGGATCGCGGCAGCGCTCTGGCTGGGCAATCCGATCGTCGCCCACTTGGCCGGCACGGACTACGTCGAAACCCTCCTGGCCCTCTTCGTCACCGGCGCGCTGTTCTCTGCCTGGAACTACCAGCAATCAGGAGAAAGATCCTGGCTGCTGCTCGCCGCCGTGTTCGCCGGCTCGGCGGCGGGGGTCAAGTACCTCGGGCTCTTCTTCGCGGCGGCCATCTTCGTCGAGCTGGCGCTCGCCCGCCGGAAGGCGTTGCTCTTCGCCTTCCTGGCCTTCCTGGTGCTCGCGCCCACCTACGTCCGAATCGCGGCCCACACCGGCAACCCGATCTTCCCGTATCTGCCCGGCATCTTCGGATCGACTACCTGGGACCCGATCGCCCTCAAGCCCATGGCAGACCTGATCGCGCCCGAGACCCTGGTCCGCTTCGTGCGCCTCCCCTGGGATGTGGTCTTCCACCGCTCGGCCCTGGGGCAGCAGCCGCCGTTCTCGCCGTTCTACCTCCTAGGCCTTCCCCTGCTCCTCCTCGGGGACTCCAAGGTGAGGCGCCTGGCAGCAATTCCTCTCGTTTGGGCAGCCGTCTTTCTTTTCCTGCCCCCGGATTCCCGTTATCTGGTCCTCATCCTGCCGCCGCTAAGCTTGGCCCTGGCCGCGTCGATCCGGATCGAGAGGCGCTCCTTGCTGGCGGCGGTCTGCGCGCTGGCTTTCCTGCCGGGTTGGCTCTACGCGGGCTACAGGATCGCGCAGCAAGGGCCGCCGCCGGCCACCGCGCAGGAGCGGGACCTCTATCTCGCCCGCAAGCTGCCGCTCTACCGGGCGATCCGTCACCTCGACCGGATCTCCTCTGTCGCCTACGCCTTCAACGCCGAGCACATGAAGTACTTCCATGAGGGAACGCTGTACGGCGACTGGATCGGCCCGGAGAGCTACCGCCGGCTTTTCCTTCTCGTCAAGAGGCCGGCGCTCCTCCATCGCGAGTTGCGGAAGCTTGGAGCGACTCACCTTCTGATGAGCAAGGGCCCACGAGCCATCCGGCCGCCCGAGGCGCCCGAGTGGCACCGATGGTTCCGGCGGGTCTATGAAGATCCGGCCGCGGAGGTCTTCGAGCTCCTGCCGGGAGGGTAGCAAGGCTCTTCGCGGCTGGAAATTTACTTTTGCGGGGCGTGAGAGAGAATTTTTGTACAGAAAAACCAAATTCTCGCACAAAAAAACCTCCGGACAGGCCTGAAAAGAGAATTCTTGTGCGAAAAAACCAAATTCTCGCACAAGAAAACTGTTTTTCTGTACAAGAAAATAGAATTTCTGTACAGAAAAAGTGTTTGTCTGTACAAACAAATCAATTTTATGTACATGCATTTCATTTGGCTAAGCTGCGCGGCGGGTGGAAGCACCCTCGCCCGCGAATCCGAGAACGCACGGAAGGGTCTTCTCGCGTCCGGGCATGTCTCTCACCACGCAATACAATAGGGGACCATGAGTTTCGCTGACCTCCTGATCCTGAAGCTGGGAGCCCGCCTCACCAAGCTCCTGATCGAATCCTGGCTCGGCAAGGGTGCCGGGATGACTATCGCCGGGGACGTAGCTGATCTCCTCACGAGCCGGATTCAGAGCACCGCCGACCGCAGGAAAGCGGAGCGGGAGTTCGAGGAGCTCGGCGATCGCATGGCGAGGGAGCTCCTGACGCTCTTCGAGAGCGCCAAGAGGCAGGGCCATGTGAACAAGGAGGCGGTGGTCCTCGCGCTGGAGTCCACCCTGGACGGTCTGACAAGCTCGCCTTTCCTGATCCAAGAGGATCTCGACCCGAGAGCCATCCTCACCGAGATAAGGAAAACTAAGCCGCTCCCCGCTGCTCAGTTCTCCCAGGCGGAAACGGACCTCTACGAGCGTGCTCTCGAACATTCAGTGCGCCATCTGGTCGAGGTTGCCTCCCGGCTCCCCAAGTTCGAAGAGACCTTCGCCGCCAGAAGCCTCCAACAGCTATCGAGGCTGACCGTCGATGTCGATCAAATCCTGAAAGGAGTACGCCGGATCGAGGCGACCGTCGGCGGCGAAGCTCGGGACGAGAAGGGCCGCGAGTATGAGATCGACTATCGGCTCGCGGTCCAGCGCAATCTCGATTACTTGGAGATTTTCGGCATCGATCTTCCGCCGGAGTCGAGCAGCCAGAAGCTTTCCGTCGCTTATGTTTCGCTCAACCTGGAGAGTCGTAGTGGGGAAATGGTGGAGTCTCTCCCCGCTGAGGTTTTGTTCAGCACATTAGGAGCGCCCGGACGGCTGCTGATTCGAGGGGATGCCGGCAGCGGCAAGAGCACTTTGCTTCGTTGGGCGGCGATAAACGCGGCCTCTGGACCTGAACAGCTTGCTTCTATGGTCGTCACGCACCACGGACAGAGAGGTGACCTACTCTCCGAGCAACGCGCCATCAGTTCTCCCATGACTACATCGTGGAGGGGGCGGGTGCCCTTTCTGATCCGTCTGCGTCACTGCGAGGCAGGATCGCTCCCAAGCCCGGATGATTTCCCGGAACTGGTCGCCAAGGCGGCCGGAGAGCCCCCTAAGGATTGGGTTAAATCAGTGCTCAAGGAAGGCCGGGCCCTCCTTCTCCTCGACGGAGTCGATGAGATTCCGAATGCTCACCGACGCGGCATCCGCCGCAGCATCCTAGACATTGTTGAGCACTATCGGGAGACGTATTTTGTGATCAGCACCCGACCTCGAGCGGTCGAGCCCGGCTGGCTTGAGACTCTCGGCTTTAGAGAGGCACATATCAACCCCCTGTCTGACCTGGATCGGGCAAGCTTCATCGATCGCTGGCACGAAGCCGTCGCTGATGAACTGAAGGAAAGGGGCAAGACGGTAACGGGTCTTTTGGAACTAGCCGAGTCTCTGACAAAGCAGCTCGAGGATAATCCGGAAGTTGCACGGCTCGCTACCAACCCGCTTCTTTGCGCGATGATCTGTGCCCTGCATCGGGACCGCCGTCGCCGACTTCCCGAAAGACAGCGTCAGCTCTGTGAAGACCTTTGTCATGCACTCCTCCATCGTAGGGAGCGAGAAGGTGGCCTCGACCTCACCGACTTCCCCGAGTCATATCGCAGACTTGACTATCCGCAGAAGCGCGCGGCGGTGCAGGAACTCGCTCATCATATGGTTCTCAATGAGTACTACTCTGTCCCTATGGATAAGGCACAGGAGCAGATTGCGAAAGCTCTCAAGCAGTTCCCGGGGCATTCCGCTGCCGATGCACGCGAGGTCACAGAGTCGCTGGTGGAAAGGAGTGGCATCCTTCGCGAGGAGAGTCCTGGAGAAATCAGCTTCATTCATAATGCATTCAAGGAGCTTCTAGCCGGCGACTAC
>DASUNJ010000490.1:0-5292 GCA_036277235.1 Thermoanaerobaculia bacterium
GATCGACGATATCAGCGATCGGAGCGATCGGGTCGAAGGGCGCATTCCGCCTCCGGGGGTGCAGGGATTAAGATGGCCGTGTGAACGACGGCGGGATCATACGTCATTTCGGGACCGGGGTCGCGGTGGTCCTGGCCCTTCTGCTGCTCTGGGCGCCCCTGCCGTTCGCGAGCGTCACGCGCTGGGGTTCGGCGATCGTCCAGGCCGTGGCCTTCGCCGCGCTGGCCTGCGCAGCGCTGACGGCCCGGTCGCGCGACCTGCGGGCCGTGGCGGCGCCGGCCGCGGCCTTGACGGCGATCGCCGTTCTCGGCGTGCTCCAGGCCCTGCCCTGGCCGCGGACGCTCGCCTCCGTGCTCTCCCCCCGCCATGCCGGTCTGATGGCTGCCGTTGCCGGAGTGGACGGACCGGCTCCGCTGTCTCTGGCTCCGGACGCGTCGGGCCGGACCGCGCTGACCTGGGCCGCCGTCGCGGCCGTGCTGGTCGTCTCCGCGGTGGCCAGCCGGCGCCGCGACCGCCGCCGCTGGCTGGGCGCGGCGATCCTCGCGGCGGCCCTGTTCCAGGTGCTCTACGGAGCCGGACGGTGGATCATCCGCGCCACGGAGATCTGGGGGGTGGGCGTGCCCGGCGATCCGACCCGGCTGCGCGGCTCGTTCGTCAATCCCGACCATCTCGCCCTGTACCTGGAGATCTCGCTGGCGATCGCCTTCGCCTGGGGCTGGTGGGCGCTGCGCAAGGCGCGGCTCGACCTGTCCGCGGAGCGCCGCCTGTTCCTCGCGGTGCCGCCGGTCGTGGTGTGGCTGATCCTGTTCCTCGGCCTCGCCTTCACCGGCTCCCGCGGCGGGCTGGCGGCGGCCGTGTTCGCGGCCGGGGCGCAGGGTCTCCTGCTGGCCGGGGCGGCCCGCCGGAAGGGGCTCGCCCCGGTGGGAGCGCTGGCGGTGCTGGCCGGCGTGGGAGTCGTGGCCGCGGTCAACCTGCAGGCGGGCTTCGGCCGTCTCGCGGCCACGTCGGTCTACGAGGTCACCTGGAACGCGCGGCGCGAGGTCTACGCCGCGACCTGGGACCTGTGGCAGGGCTTCCCCTGGCTCGGCACCGGGCTCGGCGCCTTCCGCGACTCGCTCGCGCTGACCCAGCCCGCGGACCTGCCGGGCACCTGGTGGCACGCGCACAGCGACTGGCTGGAGCTGCTCGCCACCGTGGGTTTGCTGGGCGCCGCCGCGTTCCTGCTCGGGCTCGTCCCGCTCGTGGCGCGGCTGCTCCGGGGGTGGACCGCGGACCGGCCCTCGGAGGACCGCGCCGCCATCCTCGCCGCCCTGGGCGCCCTGGTCGCGCTCGCGATCCACGAGTCGATCGACTTCGGCCTGACCATGCCGGCCTGCGCGATCACCCTGGCGGCCCTGGTGGGCGCCGCCGCCATGGCCTGCGGGACCAACGGGGCGAACGGGGCGCAGGACCTCAACGCGACAGCAGCCGGACTTCCCCTGGAACCAGCCGTCCCCCCGAAACCGCCTCGATCTCCAGGAGGTGGGCGCCGCCGTCGAGCGGGTGGCGGACGGTGAGGACGTCCCCGCGCCTCGTGCCCGAGATCGCCACGACCTCGCCGTCCAGGCGGACCTCGGTGCCGGCTCCGGCGTCGGGCGCGCCGATGATCTCGATCGTGAAGCCCGCCGCCGCAGCGGCCGGGACCATCTCCAGCCTCGCCCACCTCTCCAGCAGCGCCCAGTCGCGGTAGGTCCACTCGTTGCGCCGCACCTCCGGCAGCGCGCGCGCGGGCTCGGCCTCTCCCGTGGCGCCGGCAAAGTCCGCGAGCCGGCGCAGCATCGGCTCCGGCATCGGGCAGCGGCGCCAGAGGCAGAGGTCGCGCGACCAGTCGAGCCACGACCGGAACGCCGGGGCCAGGCTGGGGCTGGCGGGTCCGGGCGGAGCCTGCGCCAGGCCCGACTCGACCTGCGGCAGGAACCGCCGCCGCGGCGGCGCCTGGAGCAGGCTCAGGAACAGGAGCTGGGCGCGGCCGGTGTCGCCCCCTTCGAGCCGGGCCTCGGCTTCGGCCAGGTCGCGCCGCATCTGCGCCTCCAGGGCCGCGTACCACCGATGCCGGGCGGCGCTGTAGCCGCGCCAATCCCCGGCCTCGGCCGCCATCTGCTGCAACCGTTCCCAGGCCCAGGGAGCGGCGGGCATGGCGGAGAAGGCGGCCTCATGGCTGCCGGCGGTCCGCACCCAGGGCTCGATCAGGGCCTCGAAGGTGGCGCGGTGGCCCAGGGCTCCGGCCAGGAGCTGGCGGGCGGATTCCTTTTTGCCCCGGGACAGGGCGGGCCACAGCTCCAGGTAGGCGGCGGCGAGGAAGCGGGCGGGCTCGGGCCGTCCGGGAGCGAGCTCCAGCGAGCGCAGGAGCGGGCCTTCCCACTCCTCGGGGTGGGAGAGGAGCCGGCGGTCGCGCAGCAGGGACCACTCCAGGTAGGTGGACGCGCCGTGGGTCATGGCCGCCTCCCACGAAGCCGGACGCTCCAGGGAGACGGCGGAAGCCAGGCCGCGCGCCGCTTCCAGCCGGCGGCGGGCGACGGCGGGCTCGGGCCGGGGTTCCGCGGTGGCGGAGGCGAGCAGGGTGCGCGCCAGCCGGAGCCGCGCCCGCCAGGGGTCCGGCTCGCGGGAGATGGCTTCGAGGAGCGCCGGGTCCCGCGCGAGCACGCCCGTCTCCCGCGCCAACTCCTCCAGGCTCTGCTGCCTCTCCCGGTAGGACAGGAGCTGTGCGACGGACGCCGCCGCCAGCCCGATCCCGGCGAGCGCCAGGGTGGCGCGCAAGGCCGGCTTCAACGCGGGAGGCTCCGGGAGGAGGGCAAGGTGGGGCTATTCTACAAAGGACCACAAGGACATCAAGGACCAAAAGGACCCAAAGGACGTAAAGGACACCCTGCCCGGTCCTGGTGTCCTTGAAGTCCTTGGTGTCCTTGAGGTCCTCTTTACTCGCCCCGCGCCTGCCAGGCCTGCCTCAGCTCCCGCATCGCGAGCACCGTGTCGAGCAGGCTGCAGGCCACGGCCTTCTCTTCCGGCCCGAGCGCCACGAGGCTGCGCAGGCGGGCGAGGAGCTGCACGTCCTCGGGATCGCGGGGCATGTCGCCGGTGTCCGGGAGCAGCGCGTCCACCGGCAGGGCCAGGGCGCGGGCGACCCGGATGAGCGCTCCCAGGGGAAACTGGTGGGTCCCGTTCTCGTACTTGCTCAGCCGGGTCTGCGAAACGTTGGCCCGCGCGGAGAGCTCCCGCTGGCTCCAGCCGCGGTCCTTGCGCAGTTCTTTGATCCGGGCACCCAGGCTGAGCGGCAGCGGAGGCTTCTTGGGCGTCTTTGAGTCGTTCATGGTTATGCAGGATGCCATGGTTCAGAATGAAAAGTCAACAAACAGAAATTATTTTGCGCCATGCAGAGGGGGCATGACCTTATTGGAAGGGCGGAACGTGTTCTCGGCCTATCCGTGAAGGCCAGTCGCGGGAGTTGAGGATTTGTCAACTTCGGGCGTGCCTTTTCGCAACGGGTGGCGGAGACTAGGCCGCGAACCTACGCCGGAAGGCGACCGGACCATGGAGGTCCGCGGCCGATCCTTCCGGCCCGGGAGGGGATCCCATGACCCGCAATTCGGTTCTGCGCCTCGCCGCCGTCGCCGCCCTCGGCCTCATCCTCGCAAGCCCCGCCCGCGCCGCCGGCCCCGAAGCGCCGACGCTCGCCGCCGTCTGGGAGTGGTTGGAAGGGCTGTGGAGCAGGGCAGACCTCGGGTGCGGCATCGACCCCGACGGCAAGCCGCGTTGCGCGCCGGTCACGGCGCAGGCGGATGCCGGGTGCGACATCGACCCTGACGGCAAGCCACGTTGCGCGCCGGGAATGTGAGACAATGCAGCGGCGCAACAGCTAAGAAAGCCATTTAGAGGAGACGGCGGCGATGACCGGAGAGCGGCAGACGGCGAGCGGCGGAAGGCTGCGTCGGGGCGAGCTGGCGGCCTTCGCCGGCCGGATGGCCCTGGAGCGGGACCGGGAGAGCGGGGCCGCGCTCGCCGCGGCCGTCCTGGCGGACGAGCGGCCGGTCGAGACCATCCCGTGGCCGGAGCTACAGGAGCTGATCGCCCCGCTTGCGGAGCAGTTCCTGCAGCGCAGCTCCTCGTTGCGCTACAGCGACCCGGCGGGGATGATCCGCGACGCCGAGGCCGCCCGCAAGCTGGCGTTTCTGGTGCCGCCGCGGCGTTATGGCAGAAGGGTCACGGCCGATCTGAGGGCGCGGGTGCTGGCCGAACTCGGCAACGCCTACCGCGTGGCCGACGATTTGGACAAGGCTGGCGACACGCTGGCGGACGCAGCGGCATGGGCGCGGCGAGGGACGGGAGACCCGCGTCTCCTGGCCCGCGTCGGCGAGCTCGCGGCCTCGCTCCATGCCGACAACCGGCACTTCGACCAAGCGATCACGATGCTTGAGCAGGTACGATCGTCCTACGAGCAACTCGGCGACGATCACAGTGCCGGACGGGCCTTGATAAAACAGGGCATGTTCACACGAGAGTCTGGGAAGCCGCTGGAGGCGATAGCGCTGTTCGCCTGTGGTCTCAAGTGCCTGGATCCCGGGCGGGACTCGAATCTTGAACTAACAGCGGTCCACGATTTTGCCTACTGTCTTCATGAGGCCGGGTGCTCGGCTCAAGCGCGGGAGCTGTTGATTGAGAAGAGGTATATGTACGAGCGCTTGGCCGAGCCGCTGATGATGGCGCGTCTGAGCTGGCTGGAAGGGAAGATTGCCTTCGAGCTGGAAGACGATGTCGAGGCTGAAGTATCCCTTCGCGGAGCGAAGCAGCGCTACTTGAAGGCACGCAAGGACGGCGATGCCGCGCTCGTCTCACTGGATCTCGCCCTCGTGCTGGCGAAATACGAGAGGCAGCGGGAGCTGGTGGTGCTCGTGAACGAGATGGTAGACACCTTCCGGCGTCTCCAGATCCGGCGCGAGGGCATTGCCGCCCTTGTGATCCTCCGCAAGGCCTGCGAGCGCCCGGTCTTCGAAGCCGAGGCGCTCAGCGCCCGCATCCGCGCTACCGCCGCGCTGCTCCAATAACGATCCCGCCAGCTCGTGCACCGGTGCACGGCGCCCGCGCACCACTGCACGGCCCTCGCGCACCGGTGCGCGTCGCTCGTGCACCGGTGCACAGCCCTCGCGCACCAGTGCACGGCCCTTGCGCACCGGTGCATTTCCCTCGTGCACCGGTGCATTTCGCTCGCGCACCGGTGCACGGCTGGCGTGTACCGGTGCACAGGCTCCGTGCACCGGT
>DASUNJ010000491.1:0-7937 GCA_036277235.1 Thermoanaerobaculia bacterium
CCGCGCGGTCGACCAGATCACGACCGCGGAGCGCCGCGGACCGGCAATCGTCATCCAGATCGCCGTGGCCGACGTGGCCGCGCTGGTGCCGCCCGGCTCGGCGCTCGACCGCCGCGCGCGGCAGAACGCCCGCTCCCTGTACACCGCGGCCGGCACCTTCCCCCTGCTGCCCGAGCGGATCGCCGCCGGCCTTGGCTCCTTCCGCGAGGGCAGGGACCGCCTGGCCGTGGTCGTCGAGCTGCCGGCTGGGGAGATCCGGCGCGCCTGGGTGCGCAACCAGGCCCGGCTCGGCTTCCGGGAGGTCACTGCCTGGCTGGAGGGCCGGGGGAAGCTCGCAAAAAGGCCGATGAAGACGTCGGTCCTCAAGAAGCAGCTCCGCCTGCACGAGGAGGCCGCGGAGCGGCTCCGGAAACGGCGCTGCGCGAACGCCGAGGAGCTGGTCGAGAGCCTGCTGGCGGCGGCCAACGGGGCCGTGGCCGCACTCCTTTCGCTCCCCGGCGTGCGCGCAACGGCGCCGAGCCGGCGCTATGCCGACCTCGTGACCCAGCGGCTGCTCAAGGCCGCTCTTGCCGGCCGGCCAGCGTCCTGCTCCGGGGAAGAGCTTGAAGAGCTTGCCCGCCGCGAGGAGGCAGCCACCCGGGTGGAGGCGGAGCTGGCCTGATATCCTTCCCAACCATGCGCCGGCTCCATCTCACGACCGGCGGCGAGAGCCACGGCCCGGGTCTCACCGCGATTCTCACCGGCCTGCCCGCCGGGTTGCGGGTCGACTTCGACCTCCTGGCCCGCGATCTGGCCCGCCGCCAGCACGGCTACGGCCGCGGCAATCGCATGAAAATAGAGAAAGACGCGGCCGAGGTCCGCGGCGGCGTGCGCGGCGGCGAGACCCTCGGCTCCCCGCTCGTCCTCTGGATCGCCAACCGCGACTACGTGAACTGGGAGCCGATGATGAGCCCCGTCGAGGTCGATCCCCGCAGGGCGGAGCAGCGGCGGGTGCGCTCCCCCCGGCCGGGCCATGCCGACCTGGCAGGCGGCATCAAGTACCTGCGGCACGACCTGCGCGACGTCCTGGAGCGCGCCTCCGCCCGCGAGACCACCGCCCGCGTGGCGGCCGGCGCCTTCGCCCGCATGCTGCTCGCGGAGCTCGGCGTCGAGATCCGCAGCGGCGTCCGCTCCCTAGGCCCGGTCGGCGCCGGCCGGCCCGTCCCCACCTGGGAAGACCTGCTGCAAGTGGATGAGTCCTCTCCTTTGCGCGCCATCGACCGCGCGCTCGAAGACGAGATGGTCCGCCTCGTCGACCAGGCCCAGGAAGACGGGGACACCCTCGGTGGCGCCGTGACCGTCATCGCGCACAACGTGCCGGCCGGGCTCGGCTCCTACGTGCAGTGGGACGAAAAGCTCGACGGCCGCCTCGCCCAGGCGGTGATGTCGGTCCATGCGGTCAAGGCGGTGGAGATCGGCGCGGGCGTGCAGGCGGCGGGCGGCTTCGGCAGCTCAGCGCACGACCCGATCGCGAGGGAGAACGGCCGCTGGACCCGGCCGACCAACAAGGCCGGCGGCCTGGAAGGCGGAGTGACCAACGGCGAGGACGTGGTCATCACTGCCTACAAGAAGCCCATCGCCACCCTGCGCAAAGGGATGCCCAGCGTCCACCTGGACACGATGGAGGCGCAGACCTCGCAGTACGAGCGGAGCGACGTGACCGCCCTCCCCGCCGCGGGGGTCATCGCCGAGGCCATGGTCGCCCTGGTGCTGGCCGACGCCGTGCTGGAGAAGCTCGGCGGAGACTCCATGACCGAGCTCATGGCCCACTGGGAAGCCACGCTCGATCAGCAGCGGCGCTGGCCTTCATGACGTAGGGGAGGGGTTTACCCCCTCCCGGACGGGGGCAAGCCCCGCCCCTACGTTGAAGAACCGCCGCCGGTCCGCGCGCGGATCGACTCCATCATCTCGTTGAAGGCGGTCTCGATCTCCTCCAGGTGGGGATCGGAGCTGCGGAATTGGAGCCGGCGGTTCATGTCGCCCGCCCTCACGTCCTCCATCGCCCTCCGGATCCCGACCAGCGGCCCGGCCAGGCGGTGGGTGCTGAACACCGCGAGCAGGACCACCGCCAGGACCGCCAGTGCCGTCTGCACCGAGAGCACCAGAATGAGGTCCTGGCGCGCGCCTTCGGTGAGCCGGTCGAACATCACGAGATAGGAGGTGACAGCGAACACGATCACCACCACCGTCGTGAGGAGGATCCACACGCCTGAGAACCGGAGCACGTAGGGCAGGGTGAAGCGGACCCCCGTCCCACGGACCTGCTGAAGGTTGACCACGAGCTCCTCCCTTCAGAAGACTGGTATAGGCAAAACTGTGAATGCATTGTAGCTCAGATTAGGATGAGTCCAACCCCCACGGCCATCAATCCTACAGCCAACAGCTTGCGCAGGGTGACCGGCTCCCCGAAGACGGCGCGGCCGAGAATCACCGCCGAGACGTTGCCGATCCCGCGCTTCAACGTCTCCATGAGGCCCACCCAGACCTGCTGGATGGCCAGGAGCTGGAGCCCGAGGGCCAGGATGCTCGTCACCAGGGCCAGCGCGAACACCCCGCGGACGTGGCGGAGGCCGGCCAGCTCGCCGAGCCGCCGCTGCCAGACCAGCACCGCGAGGACGCCGGCCGCCACCCCCCCGCACAGCGCCGTGGCATGAAACGGCGCGCTCGCCCGCGCCATGGCCATCTTGTCGAGGGGCACCGTCAACGACCAGAGGAAGGCCACGGCGGCCATCAGGGCGGCGCCGCGCTCCCAGCGCCAGTAGGGCCTCTCTTCCGGCAGGTTCAGCGCGAACGCCCCGGCGACCACGAGCACGATGCCGAGCCCCTGCAGCGGCGTGGGCACCTCCCCGAGCATCGGGATGCCCAGGAGCGCGGTGAAGACCGGCGTGAGCGAGAGCAGCGGGATGGTGACGCTCAGCGCCGAGGTGCGCAGGGCCACGAAGAACATCAGGTTCGCGGCGATGTTGAGCAGCACCGAGGAGACGGCCGGCAGCGCATAACCCGACTGGATGGCCGGCATGCCGTCGACCATGGTCCAGATGGCGAACAGGGGGGCCGCGGCCACGGTCAGCAGGAAGGCGAGCGGCACCGGCCGCACCCGGCCGACCAGGAACTTGCGGGTCACGTCGTGAGCGCTCCAGGCGAGACTGGAGCCGACGACCAGCAGGAGGGCACTGAGCGGAATGGCCATGAAGGCCTGCGGATCATACCAGGGTGAACCTGGGCTAAACTTCCGGCCGTGCCACGCGAAGTTGGAGATTCCGAGTACCAGCGCATGCTCCTGTTCCGGACGGGCCTGCGGCGGTTCCTCCATTGGAGCGGCCAGCAGGCCGAGGCCGCCGGGCTGACACCCGCCCAGCACCAGCTCCTCCTGGCGATCCGCGGCCACCAGGACTCGCGCGGGCCGACCATCGGCGACACGGCCGGCTACCTCCTCCTGCGCCATCACAGCGCCGTGGGATTGGTGGACCGGGCGGAGGCCGCGGGCCTGGTCGAGCGCCTGGAGGACCAGGACGACCGCCGCGTGGTCCGCCTGCGCCTGTCTCCCAAGGGAGCGGGCATTCTCGTGCAGCTCTCCCAGGCGCATCTGGAAGAGCTGACCCGTCTCGCGCCCGAAGTGCGGGCGCTCTGGGCCGGTCTGGAGGTCTGACTTGAAAGTCTTCGCAGCTCTCGCCGTCCTGGCCCTCCTCGCTCTTCCGTTCGCGGCCCGTGCCCAGACCGCCTATCCCAACCCGCAGGAATTCCCCGTTCCTCCCGAGGCCGTCCCCCCTGCGGAGGAGACCCCCGGTGCCGAGGCCGAGGAAAAACCGCCGGACCTCGAAGGCAACATCGGCGAGATCCGAGTGGTGGCCAAGAGCATCTTCGATCCGAACAAGCCCGGCGAGGACAAATGGGTCTTCCGCGCGGCGAACCGCCTGCACCGCACCACCCGTCCCGCGGTGATCGAGCGCCAGATCCTCCTGCAACCGGGCGATCCGTACTCGCCCGAGGCCCTGGCGGAGTCCGAGCGCATCCTGCGCGCCAACAGCTATCTGTACGAGGCGGAGATCCGGCCGGTCCCGGCCTCCAACGGCCTCATCGACCTGGAAGTGGTGACCCGCGACGTCTGGACGCTGAAGGCCGGCGTCAGCTTCAACCGCGCGGGCGGCGAGAACAGCACCGACTTCACCCTGCAGGACTCGAACTTCCTCGGCACGGGCAAGGACCTGACCCTCTGGCGGATCTCGAACGTGGACCGCACCTCGACCCTCTTCCGCTACCGCGATCCGGGCCTGTTCAGCACCCGCACGCAGCTCGAGCTGTCCGCGGCCGACTACAGCGACGGCGGCTCGCGGCGCTTCGAGATCGAGCGCCCCTTCTACGCCCTGGACGTGCGCAGGGCGGCAGGCTTCAAGGTCTACATGTACGACCGCATCGACTCGCTCTACGAGCTCGGCGAGATCGTCCAGAAGATCGCCCACACGCGCGAGCAGCTCGAGGCCTACGTCGGGTTCTCTCCCGGCCTCGCGCACGGCGCGAGCCGGCGCTGGCTGATCGGCTTCAACCGCGAGCTCGACGAGTTCGAGTACCCGCCCGGCGGCGACTCCACCCCGCTGCCGCCCGTGAACCGGCTCTTCACCTACCCCTGGATCGGCTTCGAGTACGTCGAGGACGGCTTCGTCACGGAGCGCCAGCTCGACCAGATCCAGCGCACCGAGGACCTGAACCTGGGCACCCAGTTCCAGGCGCGGATCGGCTGGTCCACCGCCGGCCTGGGCGCGGACCGCGACCATCTGATCGCCAACACCAAGGTGACCACGGGCTGGCGGCCGGGCGGGCGGCAGCTCCTCCTCGCCTCGGTCGAAGGCGGCTCGCGCTGGGGCAACCACGGGCGGGAGAACTTCGTCGTCGGCGGGCACCTGCGGTACTACCTGCGGAACTTCGGCAAGAGCGTCCTCTACCTGGCGGCGGAGGGCGCGCTGGCCGAGAAGCTCGACCCGGAGACCCAGATCCTGCTCGGCGGCGATACCGGCCTGAGAGGCTACCCGCTGCGCTACCAGGCCGGCGACCGCAAGTGGCTCCTCCAACTGGAGCAGCGGGTGTTCAGCGACCGCGAGCTCTTCCACGTGCTGCACCTGGGCGGCGCCGTGTTCTACGACGTGGGCCGGGCCTGGTTCAAGGAGGGGTACTTCGAGGAGCAGCCGGTGCTGCAGGACGTGGGGCTCGGCCTGCGCCTGGGATCAAGCCGCTCGTCGAGCGGAGCCATGGTCCACCTCGACGTCGCCTACCCCCTGGACCGCCGGGAAGGCATCGACAGCCTCCAGTGGCTCGTCTCGACGAGCGAGACCTTCTAGGATGACTCCATGTTGAAGAGAATCCGGCTCACGGACTTCAAAAGCTTCGTAGACGAGGAGGTCGAGCTGGCTCCTCTGACGCTGCTCGTGGGGGCCAATGCGTCAGGGAAGAGCAATCTCTTGGATGCAATCCGTTTCCTGCACGGGATCAGCTCCGATCTCACGATTGCCGAGGTTCTGAACGGCGAAGAACGGTCACGTCCCGATGCCTGGCTGGGTATTCGAGGGAGGGCTCAGGATGCTCGCCCTGCACAGGGACGGGCTCGGCACTCCTTGGACCGAGGTGCGGTCGGAGAGAAATCCCAAGGAGCGCTTCGCCGCTCCCTTCCTCGCTGCCAGCGCTCCAAAGCTCGATGCCGGCGCAGGGCGGGCGTGGGCTATGCGGGAGCTCGGGCTCGATTGGCGAGGTCTCCTTCAGGTCTGCCCTGAGCTCCAAGAACTTAGGGAACGCATCCAGAGCTGGCTCCAGTCGCGTAGTTAGGCCGGCTCGAACAGTCCGTGAACGCCAGTTGGAGCGGGAAGCCGGAGTCGGTCTCGTCCCGCTCGCAGACGAGGAGCGGGCACGTCTTAATGGAAAAAGTTTCTGGGTAGCTATAGCTACCCAATGGGTAGAGGGGTCTACCCGGCGGGTAGAGGGGTCTACCCAGCGGGTAGGGGGGTCTACCCAGCGGGTAGGGGGGTCTACCCAGCGGGTAGAGGGGTCTACCCAGCGGGTAGAGGGGTCTACCCAGCGGGTAGAGGGGTCTACCCAAGCTCAGGCCGGCTCGAAGAGCCCGTGGAAGGCCAGGTGGAGCGGGAAGCCGGGGCGGAGGACCGCCACGGGCCCGCGGGCCACCGCCCGTGCATCGAAGACGGCGAAATCGGTCTCGCCTCGCTCGCAGACGTAGAGCGGGCAGACGATCGCGCCCCCCTCCGGCTTGTCCGGGTCCGCCGCGAAGGCGGGCTCCCCCGCGAGGTAGACGCCCGGCGGGGATTGCCAGATGTCCAGGGGGCCGTTCCAGCGGGCGTGGATGAGCTGGTCGAAGAACTTCCGCCCGGGCTGGCCGGTGGCCGAGATCCCCAGCATCCAGAAGTCCTCGTACGGCCGGCCCGCCCGGCGCGGATCGATGGCCGCGAAGTCCGGCGCCCGGCGATAGGGGATCTCCCGCCGCTCCACCAGCTTTCCGCGGACCAGGTCCACGACCAGCCGCACCGGCCGACCCTCCGCGACGTCCTCGAAGAGCGTGGGCAGACGGTACTGGTCGTACACCGGCCGGTCCAGCTCCAGCAGGTCCACGACCAGGCGGTCCCCCACCTCGAACGCATTGATGGTGTGCAGGCAGTAGCGCTCCCCCACGGGCACCGACGCCACCTCCTCGCCCGTCTCGCGGGAGACGATCCGCAGCCGGGTGCCGCGCTCGGGCTCCCAGCGCAGGGCGTCGAGAACCGCGCCCCCCTGGGCGAACGCCTCCATGTCCAGGTGGTACGGGCCGAGATGGAAGATGGCGTGCTGCCGGCTCAGGGCGAAGTCGTGCACCGAGCAGGGACCGTCGAGCGGCAGCCGCCTACGATAGACGAGGTTGCCCTCGGGGTCGAAGCGGTAGAGGTGGAGCTGCGGAGCGCCCGCGGCGAAGGAGACGCCGAAGTTGAACAGCTCGCCGGTCTCCGGATCGATCTTGGGATGGGCGGCGAACGGCGCCAGGGGACCCAGCCGGCCGCCGAAAGTGTACTCGCCGCGGGTCTCCAGCGTCTCGGGATCGAGCTCCCAGGGGAGCCCCTGCTCGCCGAAGGCCAGCAGCGTGCCGCCGTAGGGGTAGATGCTCACGTTGAGCGGCGACTCCAGGGTGAAGCCGCCGCGCGCCAGCCGGTCCCCCTCGAACGCGGTGCCGAAGGCCCGGAAGAGAGCCTTGCCGGCTTCCTCCTCCGCGCGCCACTTGCCGCCGCGCACGAACCGGTTGGTGAGCGCCGCGCCCCCGGGTCCGAAGCGCAGGGCGCAGACCATGCCGTCACCGTCCAGCCAGTGGCCGTAGCGGAAGCCGCCGCGCTCGAAGCGGGCGGGACCGTTCAGGTAGTAGGTGCCGCGCAGGAAGGCCGGGATCTGCCCCTCGACCTGCCGCACGGGCCCCGACCGCTCCTCGGGCGCGCTCGCGAAAGCCGCGTCGAGGCCGGGGGCGTGGTCCTTCATCCTCGTTTCACCCCTCCAAGAACCAGGGCGCAGCAGTGGCCGCCGGCACCGCTGGCCGTGATGAGGATCCGCCGCGCCTCGATCGGACGGCTCTGCGCGGAAACGGACGGCAGGGGGAACCCTTCGCCCGTGGACTCCAGGTCCGGGATGCCGGGCAGGACACCGTCGCGCAGGGTCCCGAGCGCCGCGACCGTCTGAAGGGCTCCGGAGGCGCCCAGCGCCTCGCCGAACATCGACTTGACCGCGGTGACCGGCACGGAGGCGGCCCGGCCTCCCAAGGCCACGGCGATCCCGAGCGCCTCCCGCCGGTCCTCCTCGATGCTGCCGTTGGCGCCGGTGCTCACCGCGTCGATCTGCTCCGGGCTCAAGCCGGCGTCCTCCAGCGCCAGGCGCACGGCGCG
>DASUNJ010000492.1:0-12562 GCA_036277235.1 Thermoanaerobaculia bacterium
CCCTTCTCGCCTCCGGAATCCAAGACGACGGTGTTCGGAGGCGGCGGAGGCGGCAGGGTCGTGGCCGGAGCGGGAGTCGGTGCAGGAGCCGGTTCGGGAGCGGCCGGTTTTGCCTTGGGCGATGGCGGCGATACGGCGCAACCTGCCGCGAGCAGTACCAGGAGAAGCAGCCTAGGTACGGCCATAACGGTCTTCGAGACGGACCACATCTTCGAGCTCCGGGGTCGACACCTCGATGATGTCGCAGCCGTTCTCGCCTGCGATCATCCGGTGCTTGGTAAAGGGCCGGATCCGGTAGGACTCGCCGCCGCGGAGGGTGGTCGTGACCAGGTTGCCGTCCTCTTCCACGAGCAGCTCCACCTCGCCGTCGGTCAGGTAGAGGGTCTCGTCCTTGACCTCGTGGTACTGGAGGGACAGGGCGTGGCCCGAGTTCACGTGCAGGATCTTGCCCACGTAACGGTCGGTGTGGGCGAAGATCAGCTCGTAACCCCACGGCTTTTCGACTCGGCGGATCGGAGTACGCATTCGGATCGGTACCTCACTCAGTTTCATGTGCAGCAGCAGTCTCTTGCCGCGAAGCCACGGCGCACTCGAAGAAGTTCTCCAGGTGGCGCTGGACGTCGGCCGCGGTGGAGTGCGCGAGGCAGCGGTCTGCCAGCTCGGACAGCTCGGCGGCGGAGGCGTCCCGGATCCAGCTCTTGACCTCCGGGATCCCGCGCGGCGCCAGCGACAGGCGCCGGAGCCCCATGCCCACCAGCAGGAGGGCGAAGCGAGGGTCCGACGCCATCTCGCCGCACAGGCTGACCTCGATTCCCGCTGCCCGAGCGCTGTCGATGACGAAGCGTAGCATGCGGAGAATTCCGGGATGAAGAGGCTGGTACAGGCTGGCGACGTGCTCGTTGTTGCGGTCCACCGCCAGCGCGTACTGGATCAGGTCGTTGGTGCCGATCGAGAAGAAATCGACCTCCCGCGCCAGGACGTCCGAGATGAGCGCCGCGCCCGGCACTTCGATCATCACGCCCAGGCGGATGTCGCGCCGGAAAGCCACCCCCTCCCGCTCCAGCTCCCCGATGACCTCCTGCGCGAACGCACGGAAGCTCCGCACCTCGTCCAGCGTGCTGACCAGGGGCAGCATGACCCAGAGGTCGCCGTAGACGCCCGCGCGGTAGAGCGCCCGGATCTGGGTGCGGAAGATGTCCGGCCGCGCCAGGGTCAGGCGGATGCCGCGCAGCCCGAGCACCGGGTTCTCTTCCTCCGTGGCCATCATCTCGCGCGCCAGCTTGCGGCCGCCCAGGTCGTAGGTGCGGATGATCGCCGGATGCGGCGCCGCCGCCTCGATCATGAGACGGTAGGCCTCGATGTGCTCGTCCTCGGTGGGCAGGTGCGGGCTGCGCTCGATGTAGAGGAACTCGCTGCGATAGAGACCGATGCCGCAGGCGCCAAACGGCCCCACTTCCGCCACCTCTTCCGGCAGGTCGATGTTGGCCATCAGCTTGATCTCGACCCCGTCGATGGTCACGGGCAGGAGCTCGCGCGAGGCCAGCCAGGCATTGTCGCGCCGGGTCAGCTCGGCCTGGCGGGCTCGGTACTCCGCCAGCACTTCCGGCGTGGGATGGAGGATGATCGTGCCGCTCTCGCCGTCCACGATGATCGCGGCCTGGTCGCCGACCTTGCCGATCACGCCGGTGAGGCCGGCGACCGCGGGCAGGTTCAGCGAGCGCGCGATGATGGTGGTGTGGGAGGTCCGGCCCCCGGTCTCGATGGCGAAGCCGATCACGCGCGCCCGGCCCAGCCGGATGGCGTCCGAGGGCGTGAGGTCGTCCGCCACGATCACCACGTCGTCCGGCAGCTCGGAGAGCTCGTGGTGGGAGATCCCCTGCAAGCTCCGCAGGAGATGGCGGCTGACATCGGTCAGATCCTCGCTGCGCTCGCGGATGTAGCTGTCGTCGATGTGGGCGAACCGCTCGTCGAGCTCCTCGGCCGTCTTCTTGACCGCCCACTCGGCGTTGACCTGGTTGGTGCGGATGCGCTCCACGACCTTGCCCAGGAAGCTGGGATCGGAGAGCAGGAGGACGTGGGCGTCGAAGATCGCGGCGAGGTCGTTGCCGAGGTCCTCGCCGGCCTTTTCGCGGGTGCGCATCAATTCGTGGCGGGCGTGGCGGGCTCCCTCGTACAGCCGGGAGACCTCCTCCTCCACCTGGTCCAGGGCGAGCGGGATCCGGAATACGTCCGGCCCCCGGGTCTCGATGCACACGGCCTTGCCGATGGCGATCCCTCCCGAGACGCCCATGCCGTGCAAGACCTGCATCTCGGAGCCCATGCTCAGCTCTCCTCGTCGAACCGGTTCGCGATCAGATCGGCGACGGCCTTCATGGCCGCCTCTTCGTCCTTCCCGTCGCAGCGGATGGTGATTTTCGTCCCCTGCCCCGCGGCCATGAGGAGGACGCCCAGGATGCTCTTGGCATCCACGTCCTCCCCGTCCTTGGAGATCATGACGCGGCTCTGGAAGGCGCCGGCCGTGTGTACGAGCTTGGCCGCGGCGCGCGCGTGCAGCCCCAGCCGGTTCACGATCTCGCTCTCCTGCTCAATCAACCTTCTTCTCCGGCGCGGTAGCTTCCCGGTCCTGGACTTCCTCGGTGCACTTGGGGGGCTGGACCATGTCACTCACCAGGCAGAGGCTCCGCTGAGCCTTGGCCTGCAGCCAGTGCGCGATGTCGGAGAGACTGCCGTCCTCGATGGACTGGCAGGCCAGGCGTAGGACCATAGGGAGATTCACGCCGGTGAGGATCTCCACCTTGCCAACCTGCTGGAAGGCCGTGGCCACGTTGCACGGAGTGCCGCCGTACATGTCCGTGAGGATGAGCACCCCCTGTCCCTGGTCGAGCCGCTCGATCGCGGCCGAGATCTGGGCCCTGGCCTCCTCGATCCCGTCGTTCCAGTCGAGCGAGACGGCCTCGAAGTTGGGGAGGCGGCCCGAGATCGTCTGGGCCGCGGAGAGCAGCTCCCGCGCGAGGCCGCCGTGGGTCAGAATCAGTTTGCCGATCATTTTCGGATGCCGTCGGATTCCCGTCTCATAGGATAACGCGTGGGGAGGACTCTATCTTCCTATATCCCGGTGGATGACCCGCGCCGGCCAGCCGCCCGCCTCCAGCTCGCTCTTGAGCCGCTCGCAGACCGCGACCGAGCGGTGCCTCCCGCCCGTGCAGCCGATCGCCACCGACACGTAGCTCCGGTTCTCCCGGCGGTACCGGGGGAGCAGGTAGAGGATCAGGTCGGAGAAGCGTTTCACCACGTCTTCATAGTCCGGCTGGCGCAGGAGGTACTCCTGCACCGCTTCGTCCTGCCCCGTCTGCTCCCTCAGGCCCGGCACGAAGTGCGGGTTCGAGAGGAAGCGCACGTCGAAGAGGAGGTCCGTTCCATAGGGGATGCCGTGCTTGAAGCCGAAGCTTACCAGGGAGACGACCATTCCGGGCTCGTCGCCCGGATTGGCGGCGAACTCCCGGTAGACCTGGCTGCGGATCTCGTGTACCGAGCAGGTCGTGGTGTCGAGCACCATGTCCCCGCTGACGCGCAGCTCGGCCAGCAGCTCGCGCTCCTTGAGGATGCCCTCGATCACCGCCTTGTCCGGAGCCAGCGGGTGCGGCCGCCGGGTCTCGGAGAAGCGCCGCACGAGAACCTCATCCGATGCTTCAAGGAATAGCAGCGTCACGTCCACCCGGTCCCGGTCGATCTCGGCGATCAGCCGCGGGAGCTCGTCCGAGAAGCCGGGAGCGCGCACGTCCGTCACCACCGCGATCCGGTCGTGCCCGCGCGCCAGCTCCAGGGGATTCTCCAGGAAGAGCCGCAGCAGCGGCAGCGGCAGGTTGTCCACCACGTAGTACCCGAGGTCCTCGAAGCACTTGGCCACCACGCTCTTGCCCGAGCCGGAGAGGCCGGTGATCAGGACCAGGCGCGGCTTAACGGCGGTTTCGCTCAAGCTGAGCCTCGAGCTTCCTCGCGAACTCCCGGGCCGAGTGATGCCCCTGGAGCTTCAGTACATGATTTCTGGCTGCAATTTCGACCAGAATGCTGACGTTTCTACCCAGAGCCACAGGCATCCTGATATACGGGCAGGGAGTTTCCAGGATGTTGAAGAGCGTCTCGTCGAGCCCGAGCCGCTCGTACTGCTGGCCGGGCTGCCAGTGCTCCAGCTCGACGACCAGGTCGACGGCCGTGCGCTCGCGCACCGAGGCCAGGCCGAACAGGTCCTGGACGTTGATGATGCCGATGCCGCGCAGCTCCATGTGATGGCGCAGCGGGCCCTCGCTGAATCCGATCAGCTCGCCGTTGGGATAGCGCTTGATCGTGACTTTGTCATCTGCCACGAGACTGTGCCCGCGGGTGATGAGGTCGAGGGCCGATTCGCTCTTCCCCACCCCGCTCTCCCCGATCATCAGCACGCCGAGCCCGTAGATCTCCAGGAGCACGCCATGCAGGGAGGTCGACGGCACGAGGTGGTCTTCGAGGAAGTAGCTGATCCCCTTGATGACGGTCGACGAAAGCTCGGACGAGGAGAGCACCGGCACCTCGCGGGCCTGGCAACTCGCCAGGAATCCGGGCAGCGGTTCGATGCCCTTGGTGATGACGAAGACCGGCACGGGCAGGCTGGCGATGGTGTCGAGCCGGAGCTGGCGCTCTTCGTCCTCCAGGGTCTTCAGATACTCGGTCTCGCTCTCGCCGATGATCTGGACCCGTCCCGGCTTGATGTAGGCGTAGTAGCCGGCGAAGGCGAGGCCGGGCTTCTGGACGCGCGGATGGGTGATCCGGTTGTCGAGGTGGGACTCGCCGGAGAGGACCTTCAGGTGCAGGTAGCCGAGCTCCTCGCTCAGCAGCTCCGAGACCTCGACCTTGGTATTTGGATCCATCAACCGCCCTCCTGCTCGAGGAGCTCGACCACCGCCGTGGGCTCGCGCAGCTCCAGGATTCGTTCCGCCCTGCCGGCCTTGACCCAGCGCGAGATCGTGGCGAGCACCTGCAGGTGCTCGCCCGGCGAGGCGCTCGGGGAGAGGACCAGGAAGAGCAGCCGGACCGGCTGGCCGTCCGCCGCCCCGAAATCGACGCCTCCCGGCGCCAGGCCGATCGCCACGATCCCATGGCTCAGCCCGGGGAGCTTGCAGTGCGGGATGGCTATACCCGAGCCGATGCCGGTCGAGCCGAGCTGCTCGCGCTCCCACAGCTTCTGGAAGAGGTCGTCCGGGTCGCGCACCACGCCCGCCTTGGCGATCCGCCCGGCAAGCTCGCGCAGGACCGCGTCCCGGTCCTCTCCAGGCAGATCGGGAAAGATCAGCTCCGGACGGGTGAGCGACGCCAGACGCAACGCCACCCTCCGCCCTAGAAGATCTGCTTGCGGTCCGTCGAGGAAGGGATGCTCAGCTCGTCGCGGTACTTGGCAACGGTCCGGCGGGCGATCTGGATGCCTTCCCGGTTCAGGATCCGCATCAGCTCGCTGTCGGACAGGGGGCGCTTCGGATCTTCGGCCTGGATGAGCTGCTCGATCTTCCGCTTGACCGTGAGCGACGAGATGTTGTCGCCGTACTCCCGGTCGATGCCGCTGTGGAAGAAGAACTTCATCGGGAAGAGGCCGCGGTGGGTGTGCATGTACTTGTTGGACACCACCCGGCTGACCGTGGACTCGTGCATGCCGATGTCCTCGGCCACGTCGCGCAGCACCATGGGCCGCAGGTGCTCGATCCCCTTGTCGAGGAACTCCCGCTGCTGGCGGATGATCGAGGCCGCGACCTTGTAGATGGTGCGCTGGCGCTGGTCCAGGCTCTTGATCAGCCAGACCGCGGAGCGGATCTTGTCCTTGATGAACTGCTGGGCTTCCGACTGCCGGTTTTCGCTGCGCATGGTCTGCAGCATGCGGCGGTAGGCGCGGCTGACCCGCAGGCGCGGCAGGCCGTCGTCGTTGAGCTGGATCACGTAGTCGTCGCCCACCTTGCGCACGAACACGTCGGGCTCGATGTAGTGCGGCCGGTCGGTGCTGAACTTGCGGCCGGGATGGGTCTCCAGGGTGCGGATCAGCTCGAGCGCCTCTTCGAGCTCGGCGAGCTCCACGTTGAGCTTCTTCGCGACCGCCGGGAACTGGCGGCGCAGGAAGAGGTCCCAGGCCTCGAAGATCATGCGGCGGGCCAGGTCGTCCTCGGCAACCCCCTGGATGTCGAGCTGGAGCAGCAGGCTCTCCTGCAAGTCGCGGCAGGCGATGCCCGGCGGGTCGAAGCTGCGCACGAGGCGGAGGGCGTCGAGGACCTCCTCCATGGCGTAGTGGGGGCAGTCGCCGTTCCCCCCCTGATGGCCTTCTTGCTCGCCCATCTCGAGGATCTCCTCGGGGGTCGCCACGAGGAAGCCGTCGGGGTTCAGGTTGCCGATAATCAGCTCGGCGATCTCCCTCTGGCGGGGGCTGACGTCCGCCATGTGGAGCTGCCAGAGGAGGTGGTCGTAGAGGTCGGGCTCGCGGGTGAGGCTGTTCTCGATGGGCGGCTCTTCGCGCTCCTCCATCATGGAGGGCTGGCCGGCGCCTTCCCAGTAGTCGCCGAAGTAGGCGTCGAGGTCGATGTTCTCCATCGACTCGGTGTGGTCGATCGGCTCGGGCGCGGCCGCCTCGGCCGCCGCCTCGTCCTGGCGCTCCTCGGGAGTGGCGTCCTTCTCCTCGATGACGTCGCCGGACTCCTCCAGGACCGGGTTCTCCACCAGCTCCTGGGTGAGGAGCGTATCGAGCTCCATGCGGGTCATCTGAAGAAGCTTGATCGCCTGCTGGAGTGACGGCGTCATCACCAGCTTCTGCGCCAGCTTCAGGGATAGTTTCTGCTCTAACGCCATTCAGAGGACCTGACAGTCACAGAGTGAATTCTTCTCCGAGGTAGATCTTTCGCACCTGGGGGTCCGCCGACAGCTCGGCGGGCGAACCGGCTCGCAGGATCTCGCCATTGTTGATGATATAGGCCCGATCGGTTATTTTCAATGTTTCCCGCACGTTATGGTCGGTGATGAGCACCCCGATCCCCATCGACTTCAGGTGCCGGATGATACCCTGGATGTCCAACACCGCGATCGGGTCGATGCCGGCAAAGGGCTCGTCCAGGAGAATATACCAGGGGCTGATCACCAGGGCCCTCGCGATCTCGACCCGCCGCCGCTCGCCGCCGGACAGCGAGTACCCCTTGGTCTTCCTCACCTTGGCCAGGCCGAAGTCCGAGATGAGCTGGTCGATGCGCCGCTCCTGCTCGGCATGGGCCAGGTCGTCCATGGTCTCGAAGATGGCGCGCAGGTTGTCCTCCACGCTCATCCGCCGGAACACCGAGGGCTCCTGCGGCAGGTAGCTGATGCCGCGCTGGGCCCGCAGGTACATGGGCAGGTCGGTGATGTCCTCGCTGCCCAGGAAGACCTGCCCCGCGTCCGGCGGCGTCAGGCCCACGACCATGTAGAAGGTCGTCGTCTTGCCCGCGCCGTTGGGGCCGAGCAGGCCGACGATCTCGCCCGGCCCGACCTCGATGGACACGTCCTTCACCACGGCGCGCCCGCGATAGACCTTCCTGAGACTGAGGGTGGAGAGCTTCTGCCTCCTCGCCGTCATCCCCGCCCGCTCCCCGTCCCGGCTGCCGGTGCCGGCGCTGGCGTCGGTGCTGCCGGGTCCTTGCCCTTGACCTCCACCTTGCCGTCGTCGACCGAGTAGATGACGCGCCTCCCTTGCACCTGGTTGCCCTCGCGGTCCTTCATCGTCACCTTGTCGCCCGTGATCTCCATGCGCTTCGCCGCGAGATCGTACACCGCCTTCTGCCCGGCGATCTGGCGCCCTTCCTTGGGATCGTTCAAGTGCGCGTCGCCGTTGCAGGTCATCATCTTCGCCCGGTTCTCCTCCGTCAGCTCCACGTCCAGCCGGTCGCAGGTGAGCGTCTTGCCCTCCTGCACCACGCGCACGGAGCCGGTGTAGGTGAGCAGGTCGCCCCCTTCGAGGTAGACCATCTCCTGGGCCACGACCTCGACCGGCGCCCGCTTCGCTTTCGGCTGCCCGGGGGCGGCCTTGTCGACCGGGATCCAGAGCGTCTTGACCCCGCCGGCCGCGGTCAGCCGGTCCTCGGCCTGGTCCCCTTTGAGCTCGGTCGTGAGCATGAGGTTTTCGCCGCGCCAGGCGCGGACGTCGCCGCGGAACAGGAACGATTGCGGCTCCTTGCGCCAGAAGGCTTCCCGCGATTCTACGTGGACCGGTCCCTCGCCTTCGCCGAGCGGCGTGCCGGCCAGCTCCGAGTCCGAGGCCTGCTCCATCACGGCGCGCACGCCGCCGGTCGCGTTCAGGATCTGGTTCTCCACGTTGTACAGGATCCGCGGCGCGGTCATCTTGCCGCGCTCGCTCACGGCTTCGACCGGGTCCCCGAAGAACTCGCCGCGGCCGGAGTCCAGGTCGAGGGAGGCCCGGTCGCCCGTGGCCCTCGTCGTCGCGTCCCGGAACGTAACCTCGTTGTGCAGGTTCACCGAGGCGAGCTGGCCGTCGGGCCGGAAGGCCGCGTCGGCGCGCAGGCCGGTCGCGCGGCGGACCTCCCTCTGCCCCGCCCCGCGGGTGGTCTCGCGCAGCTCGACCCCGCCGAAAGCATCCGCCTGCGTCAGCACACCCTGTGCCAATTGCCCTTCCACCCGGAGCGCCGTCAGCGTGCGGGTCACGCCGGCCGCTCCGGCTCCGACCGTCTCGATCATCGCCTTGGCGTTCTCGCCCCCGGAAAGCTCCACCTTGCGCGCCTGGTTCTCCGAGCCGGGCTGGAACACGACCGCGAGGTCCCGGCCCGTGAAGCGGACGATCGATGCCGTCGGGCTGTCGTCCGAACCGGAGAGCCGGCCGCCGACGTTCCACTGGGCGCGGACGAAAGTCAGGCCGCTCTCGTCCTCGGTCAGGTTGGCGCTCATCCGCCTGGCCCGCACCAGCTCCTGTCCCCGCCGCAGCGACGCGTTGCCCTCGACCCGCAGGAGCCGCTGCTTGCGCTCGTAGACGGTGCGGTCGGCCATCAGGTTCATGGGGACCTCCGCGCCGGGCAGGCTGTCCACCCGCGAGTGTCCGGCGAGCACGAACATCTCGTCGTTGAGGTTCACCCTCATCTTGTCGGCCTTGGCCACGTACATCTCGGCGTAGCGGATCACCACCGGCTTGGGGCTGACCAGCACCTTCCCCTTCTCGTTGATGTGGAGCTGCGCCGTGCGCAGCATCAGCCCATCCGGCCCCTTGAGGATCACGTTGCCCTGGAGCCGGCCCTCGTTGCTCTCGCGGTTGAAGCTCGCCTGTTTGCTCTCGACGTGGTAGGCGCGCCCCACTTCGTCATAGAGCGTGAGGCCGACGCCGTCGAGAAAGATCGTGCCCCCCTGGTCGGCGCGGATGCTGTCGCCCCGGATGCGGAAGATCGGGCGCTCGCGCTCGGTGAAGGTGTAGTCGAAGTCCTCGCCGATGAGGGCCGTGCCCTCCCCCGCCTTCGACGCCTCCCCCTCTTCCGCCTGCCGGCGCATGGGATCCTTGCCGATGCGGCCAAAGATGAAGAGACCGGCGAGGGAGCCCACGAGCACCACCATCACCAAGAGAAGAAGGTAGCGGAGCTTGGAAATGTTGGTGCGGCGTGCCATCAGGCGGTCATTCTATAGGGGGCAAAGGACCAAAAGGACGTAAAGGACCTAAAGGACCAAAAGGACGAAGATTCAGAGGCCCCGCGCATCCAGCAGCCTCAGCACCACGCCGCCCCGGTAGGAGTCGGGCTCCAGATGCCCGAGCACCTCGAAGGCGCCGTCGAGGTCGGCGGCCCTCCCCTGCCAGCCCCAGCCCACCAGCTCGACCGTGGCGCCGTCCGCTCCACGGGTGCGGGCCGAGAGGTGGCCGCCTCCGAAAGCCCGCGGCGCTCCGTCGAGCCGGAGCGGCCCGGTGCGCACCAGGGGCCGCGGATTGCCCTGGCCGAAGGGCTCGAGCTTCGCGAGATCGGCCAGAAGACCGAGCGAGATCTGCCGCGGCTCCAGGTGCAGCTCGTACTCGTGCCGCCCCGCCAGCAGCGAGTCGGGCCACTCGCGGCCTGCCTCCTCCCACTCGCTTCGGAGATCTTCGAGACGATCGAGGCGCACGGTCAGGCCGACCGCCTGGGAGTGGCCGCCGAAGCGCTCCATCCGGTCCTTCCAGGCAGAGAGGAAGCTGTGCAGCTCCAGGCCGGGCACGCTGCGGCCCGAGCCAGTCGCGAGTGGGCCTTCGACCGCGAGGAGCAGCGTTGGACGGCGAAGCTCCTTGGCGATGCGCCCGGCCGCGATCCCGACCACCCCTTTGTGCCACTCCGGGCTCCAGGCCACGAGGATCGGCGGCAGGGGCTTTTCTGAGAACTGCCGGCGGGCCTCCTCCACCACCTGGGCCTCCTCCGACTGGCGCTCGCGGTTCCAGGCGTCGAGCTCGACGGCCAGCTCCATGGCGCGCTTGGGATCGCGGCTCATCAGCAGCTCCAGCGCCTTTTCCGCATTGTCGAGCCGGCCGGCGGCGTTCAGGCGCGGTCCCAGCCGGTAGCCCACGTCCGCGGCGCTGAACGGCGGCTTCACCCCGGATTGCCGGATCAGCGCCTTGAGCCCCTCGGAGCGCGGCTCCGCCAGGGCGCGCAGGCCGAGCGTGGCGATCACCCGGTTCTCCCCCTGGAGCGGGACCAGGTCGGCGATCGTGCCCAGGCAGGCGATGCGCAGCAGCCGGGCGGGGTCGACGTTTCGCCCGCAGCGGCCGGCGAACGCCAGGGCGAGCTTGAAGGCCAGACCGGCCGCGGCGAGATCCCGGAAGGGATAGGTGCAGCACGACTGGCGCGGGTTGATATGGAGAGTTCCGGGCGGCAGCTCGCAGCCGGGCAGGTGATGGTCCGTGACCACGACCTCGATCCCATTGGCGAACGCGTGCTCCGCGGCCGCGGCCGACGAGCTGCCGCAATCCGCGGTGACGATCAGGCGGCAGCCCAGCTCCCGGGCACGCTCCACGTGGATGGGCTGGAAGCCGTAGCCCTCGCGCAAGCGGTGCGGCAGGATCGCGACCGCGTCGACCCCGCAGGCGCCGAGCACGGCCAGGAGGAGCGCGGTGGAGGTCACCCCGTCCACGTCGTAATCGCCGACGATGGCGACCTTCTCGTGATCGGCCCGGGCGCGGAGGAGGCGCTCGACCGCCTCCACCAAGCCGGCGAGGAGGAACGGGTCGTGAAGCTGCACCAGGGTCGGGTTCAGGAACAGCTCGGCGGATCCGGCGTCGCTCACGCCGCGGCGGGCGAGCGGAGCCGCGAGCCAGGGCGGGAAGCCGGCAAGCTCCAGCTCGGCAGCGGCGGCAGGAGTCTCCGCAGCGACCCAATCTATTCGGGCCAAAGGATCAGGACTCGTCGTAGACCCCGAGGGTCCGGAACTTGGCGTAACGGCGGGCGATCAGATCGTTGGGGCTGAGGCGTTGCAGCTCGGCGAGGGCGGCTTCGATGGTGTCGCCGACCCGCCGGCAGGCCGTCTCCGGATCGGTATGGGCGCCGCCCGGCGGCTCGGGGATGATGTGGTCGACGACGCCCAGCTCCCGGAGGTCGGGCGCGGTCAGCTTCATGGCCTCGGCGGCCTCGGCCTTCTTGTCCTGGTCCTTCCAGAGGATGGCCGCGCACCCCTCGGGCGAGATCACCGAGTAGGTGGCGTACTCCAGGATGAACACGCGGTCGCCGATGCCCAGGGCGAGCGCCCCGCCGCTGCCGCCTTCGCCGGTGATGGTGACCACGATCGGCACCCGCAGCACGGACATCTCCAAGAGGTTGCGGGCGATGGCCTCGGCCTGCCCGCGCTCCTCGGCGTCGAGCCCCGGGAAGGCGCCGGCCGTGTCGATGAAGGTGAGCACGGGAAGGCCGAACTTCTCCGCCAGCTTCATGACGCGCAGCGCCTTGCGGTAGCCCTCGGGCCGCGGCTGGCCGAAGTTGCGGATGATCCGCTCCTTGGTGTCGCGCCCCTTCTGATGGCCGATCACGGCCACGCTGCGTCCGCGGAAAGTGGCGAAGCCCGCGACGATCGCGGGATCGTCGGCAAAGGCGCGGTCGCCGTGGACCTCCACCCAGTTCTCCATGAGATAGCCAACGTAGTCGAGCGTGTAGGGCCGCTCCTGGTGGCGGGCGACCAGGGTCTTCTGCCAGCGGGTGAGGTTGCCGAAGATCTCGGAGGTCGACTTGCGGAGCGTATTGCGCAGGCGCTCCAGCTCGCGCTCGTGCCCACCCCCGGCCGGATAGCCCTCGAGCTCCTCGATCCGGCGGCGGAGCTCCACGAGCTGCGCGTCGAAGGAAGCGTCCGTGCTCTGCATGCCGCCGGGCAAACTACCAGACGGGGGGGAGGAGGTCAACGGAACGCCAGATCCAAACCAGCCTCCGTAGCCTCCTCCGGAATCACCACCCGCCCCGTGGCCTTGCGCTCCCCCTTGCCGAAGATCTCGTAGACCGCCTCGACCTTCCAGGTGCCGGGCCCCAGCCCGGGAAGCTCATAGCGGCCCTCCGCGGTCATCTTTCCCTGGAGAGGCTCCTTGTAGCCC
>DASUNJ010000493.1:0-2095 GCA_036277235.1 Thermoanaerobaculia bacterium
GATCCAGTCGATGTACGCCCCGGAGCACACGGCGTACTCGGCGGGGCGGGAGATCAGGGTGGAGTAGGGCTCACCCGCTGCGGGCGAGCCCGTGCATCCTCTTCAGAGCGCCGTCACGGCACCAGCACCCCGGCGTCCCAGACGACCTCTCCACCGACCAGGGTGAGCAGGCTCACGGTCTCCGGAACCGCCGGGGGCGGAATGGTGAAGATGTCCTGGGAGAGCACCGCCAGATCGGCGAGGTAGCCGGGCCTGATGGAGCCCTTCTGCCACTCCTGGAACTCGGCCATGGCGGAGCCGCGGGTGTAGGCCGTCACCGCCTCCTCCATGGTCAGTGCCTCGCCAGGATGGAACGGATGAAGCACGGCGAAGAAAAGGTCGACGAAGGGGTTGGGCTGCGGGCTGTCGGAGCCGAAGGCGAGATGGACGCCCGCATCCAGCAGCGACCGCAGCGGCTGGGCCGCCGCGGCGCGATCGGGTCCGAGCGATGGCTCGAGATCGAGGGTCAGGTGGGTGGGATTCTGCACCACGATCACTCCCAGGCGCCGCGCCAGGTCGATCTGCTCGGGGTGGAGCATGTCGCCGTGCTCGATGCGCGGCCGCAGGAGCCGCCAGACGATGGCCGGCGCCGCCCGGTCGAGCTCGGCCAGGGCCTTGTCGATGGCCCGGTCGCCGAAGGTGTGCATGAGGAGCTGGTTGCGGATGGGCAGCCCGAAGAGGCTCCGCCGGATGAGCCGGGACAGCTGGCTGTTCGTGACGTTGAAACGGCCGGTGCCGGGATGATCGGCCCAGGGCTCGCGGAGAGCGGCGCTGCGTTCCACCGGAGTGCCATCCAGAATCCACTTGATCCCCGACGAGGTCAGCCGGTCCGAGAGGTCGAAGGAGTGCGGCTGGCAGGACTCTTCGAGCTCCATGGGCACACACATCGTGCGCAGCCGGACCTTGAGGTCGGCACCGGCGAGCACCCTCTCGCTGCGCTCCTTGGTCAGCCCGATCGTCATCTCCTGGACCGAGGTCACCCCGACCTGGGCCGCGAGAGCCGAAAAGGCCTCGAACTGGGCGCGTAGCACCTCGTCCGGGACGATGCCGCGAAACGGACGGACCAGGCGAAAGAAGCCGTACTCGTGGATGACGCCGTTGACGATGTTGGTGCCGGGAAAGCGGTCGTAGGAGCCGCCGAACGGGTCGGGCTGGTTCGGGGCGATGCCTCCCACCGCCATCGCCTGGGTGTTGATCACCGCGCTGTGCGACGACCAGGTGAGAAGGATCACGGGGTTGTTTGGCGCCACGGGGTCGATCGCCAGCCGGGTGGCGGCCGGGTCGAGGATCAGCGCCTCGCCGACGAACGCCAGGATCCACTCGCCCGGCTCCGCCATCGCCACCGCCTGCGCGACCTGATCGAGGGCCTCCGCCAGGGTCGGACCCGGTCCGGGAATGTTGATGGGGGGCAGCGTCAGGCGTGGGAAGCCCACCCCGAGATGAGCATGGGCGTCGTTGAATCCCGGCACCACCACCCGCCCACCGCGATCGATCGACCGGGTGCCTGGACCCGCGAGAGCCCGCACCGGTCCGTTATTGCCGACGGCGACGATCCGTGAGCCGCGGATGGCGACTGCCTGGGCCCACGGCCTGCCGGCATCGACGGTGAAGATCTTGCCGTTATGGAGGACGACGTCGGCCGCAGGGACGGCTCGCGCCGGGCTGGTGAAAAGCAGGAAGAGCAGAAGGAGGGGAGCGGAGGCGAGGCTCGTTCGGCGCATGATGTCTCCTTTCTGAGGACCTCACCCTGTCAGGTGCTCCCGCCGGGATTTTCGTGCACTGTTATGAGCCCTCGCATCTCCTGCAAAGCCGTCGCGCAGGCGCAAAAAAGGGAGAGCCTCGTAGCGGCTCTCCTTGAAAGAGGGACTACTTGCTGCCGTTCCTTCCGCCGCACCCGGGGGGCGGAAGCTGCTGCCGACGTGCCGTGAGGAGGTGTGTGCGGGGATGAGCACGTCTCGTGTTGTCGCCGAAAGGCAGAGTATGCCCACGGGGAGAGCGCCGGGCAGGAGGGAAGCTCCTCAGCCGGCATGGGGGAAATCCCTCACGCCGACAGCTT
>DASUNJ010000494.1:0-10472 GCA_036277235.1 Thermoanaerobaculia bacterium
AGGGGGGTCTACCCGTTGGGTAGAGGGGTCTACCCGTTGGGTAGAGGGGTCTACCCGTTGGGTAGAGGGGTCTACCCGTTGGGTAGAGGGGTCTACCCGTCGGGTAGGGGGGTCTACCCGCTGGGTAGAGGGGTCTACCCGCTGGGTAGAGGGGTCTACCCGCTGGGTAGAGGGGTCTACCCAGTAAAAAGTTCCTTCTTCTCGTCTCGCGAGATCCCCAGTCGCCATGACAAGGCCGAGGTCGGTTGCGCCGTCAGCCGTCAAGCAACTCGTCCTCTTCTGCGAGCAACTCGCGGACCTGCCCGGCTGGCAAGGCGAGAATGCCCCAACTTTCCGCCACGACCCCCTTCGGACCGAACGCTGCCGTCTTGTTGTCGAGGTACATGGCGAGAGCATCGCTCACCACGTCGGCGATCTGCTTGCCCTGGCGGATCGCCTCTTGACGTGTGCGATCGTAGAGGTTTTCTTCGAGAAGCGTGCTGAACTTTCGGCGCATAACGTCATGATGGTGTCATGACGACTGTACCCTCGCAAGGTCTCGGGCTGTGCTCGGACCGCCGCCGAGGACGACCCGGATGCGGTGGAGGCCGTCTTCGACCAGGGCAAACTCCGCCGCGCCGCCCGAGGCCATCGGCACCGGCGCGCCGTCGAGCTCGGCTTCCGCTACCCCCCGCGTCGCGCCGTTCGGGTTCTCAACGGTGATCGTGTATTGCGCCGCGCCATGTCTGAGGACGGCTTCGTAGGAGGGCCAGGCCCGTGGGATCGCGGGGTCGATCGACAGCACGGCGCCGCGCACTCTCAGGCCGAGGATGCCCTCGATGCCGGCTCGGTACATCCAGCCGGCGGAGCCGGTGTACCAGGTCCAACCGCCGCGGCCGAGATGGCCAGGCTGGGCGTAGACGTCGCCGGCCAGGACGTAGGGCTCGACCTTGTAGCGGTGGATGCCGGCCCGCGTCTTCGCGTGATTGATCGGATTGAGCAGTGAGAACAGCTCGGCGGCCTTGTCTCCATCCCCTAGAGCGGCGAAAGCGAGGACACACCAGACGGCCGCGTGCGTGTACTGGCCGCCGTTTTCGCGCACGCCCGGCACGTAGCCCTTGATGTAGCCGGGATCGAGCGGCGTCTTGTCGAAAGGCGGGGTGAAGAGGAGGACGAGGCGGTCTTCTCGCCGCACCAGGTGCTCTTCGACGGACGCCATGGCGCGCGCCGCGCGCTCCGGCTCGCCTGCTCCCGAGAGGACCGACCAGGTCTGGGCTATCGAATCGATGCGGCACTCCTCGCTCGCGGCCGATCCCACCGGCGTGCCGTCGTCGAACCAGGCGCGCCGATACCAGGCGCCGTCCCAGGCTTCCCGTTCCAGGGCTGCTTTGAGCGCGTCGGCATGATCGCGCCAGGCCGTGGCCCGGGCGGCCTCCCCTCTCGCTTCGGCGAGCGCCGCGAATTTTCCCAGCAGGGGGTACAGGAACCAGCCGAGCCAGACGCTCTCGCCCTCCCCCAGGCGGCCGATGCGGTTCATGCCGTCGTTCCAATCCCCGGTGCCCATGAGCGGCAGGCCGTGGCGGCCGACCGCGAGCCGCAGGTCGAGAGCGCGGGCGCAGTGCTCGAAGAGCGATGCGGTCTGCGCCGACACCGAAGGGGCGAAATAGGCATCTTCCTGGCCGGCGGGCACCGGCGGACCTTCGATGAAGGGCACTTCCTCGGCGAGCACTGCCGCGTCGCCCGTGACGTCCATGTAGTGGAGGACCACGAACGGCAGCCACAGCAGGTCGTCCGACATGTGGGTGCGCACGCCCTTGCCCGTGGGCGGATGCCACCAGTGCTGGACGTCGCCCTCCACGAACTGCCGGCCCGCGGCGCGCAGGATGTGCTCGCGCACGAGCTCCGGCCGGGAGACGGCGAGGGCCATCACGTCCTGCAACTGGTCGCGGAAACCGTAGGCGCCGCCCGCCTGGTAGAAGGCCGAGCGCGACCAGAACCGGCAGGCGAGGGTCTGGTAGAGCAGCCAGCGGTTGAGCAGGAGGTCCATCGCGCGGTCGGGGGTGCGGACCTGGAGGGCACCGGCGAGGTCTTCCCAGGCGCCGGTCACCTCGGCCAGGACCGTATCCAGGTTGGCCTTGCGATAGCGCTCGACCAGGGTGCGCACCTCTTCGACGCTGCTCCCCTGGCCGAGGAGGAAGACGAACTCGGCCCGGACGCCGGGGCGCAGCTCGACGACGGCCTGGAGAGCGCCGCAGGGGTCGAGGCCGGCGCCCACCCGTCCCGACAGGGGGTCTCGCCTGGCGAGAGCGGCCGGATAGCTGGCCGTGCCGTTGCGGCCGAGGAATTCCGTGCGGTCGCCGGTCCAGGCGGTCCGCCCCGCGAGGTCGGCGAAGGCCACGCGGCTGCCGTGCTCGCCGTTCCAGGCGTTGCGCGCCAGCATCGCCCCCGTCGCCGCGTCGATCGCGGTCACCACGAAGGGCGCCGCGGCGCTGCGCGAGGTGCCCAGCACCCATTCGACGTACGCGGTCACCGACAGGCGCCGCGTCCGGCTGTCGCGGTTGGTGATCGAGAGGCGGGAGATCTTGACCGGATCGGTCCGCGGCACGAATTGCAGAAGCTCCAGCTCCACGCCGTTCGAGGCGTGCTCGAACCGGCTGTAGCCCTGGCCATGGCGCACCACGTAGGCCCCGGCCTCGCGGATGGGCAGGCCGGTCGGGCCCCAGAGCTGCCCGCTCTCCTCGTCGCGGACGTACAGGGTCTCCCCCGGCGGATCGCTGACCGGGTCGTTGGACCACGGGGTGAGCTGGTTTTCGCGGCTGTTGGCCGACCAGGTGTAGCCGGCGCCCGACTCGGAGACCTGGAAGCCGAAGCCGGGATTGGAGATGATGTTGATCCAGGGGGCCGGCGTCCACAGACCCTCTTCCAGGACCGTCACGTACTCGCGCCCGTCGGCGGCGAAGCCTCCCAGGCCGTTCCAAAGCTCCAGGTCGGGACGCGCGGCCGGGCTCTTCACAGGTACGGCGATTCTCACCCCGGCGACCGGCACCTGTCTCTCGATCCTCCGCGGCTGGCGCACGAGCTGCTCGGAGAGCGTCCCGTTGCGCCCCGCGAGCACCGCCCGGGCGGCGGCGAGGAGGACGTCCCGGACTTCCGGCGCGAGGAGATCCGACCGCAGGAGGAAGACCGTGCCGCCGCTGCGGTCGTGCTCCTGCCCCTCCTGATGCAGGCGCGACTGGCTGGTGCGCACCAGCGTTTCGAGGGCGGCCTGCAGGTCATTCACATAGGACGGCGCCTTCTCGTTCAGGATCACCAGGTCGACCGGTACGAGCTTGAGGCGGAAGTACTCGTGGGCCTTCAAGAGCTGGCGGATGATCCCCAGCTCTTCGACCTCGTCGATGCGCACGACGACGATCGGCAGGTCGCCGGAGATGCCGTGCGGCCAGAGGGCCGACGGTCCGCGCGCGTTGCGCTGCAACACTTCCGGCAGGCGCAGGGAGGGATCCGAATAGAGGACGCGGTTGGCGAGGCGCTGGAAGAGGTTGGCCTCCTCGGGCAGGATGTCGAGGTGGCGGAGCTGCACCTGCGCCTGGGTCCAGGCCATGGTCGCCGCGCGCTCGAACACCGCCGGGTCGCGGTACTTGTCGGCGAGCTCGAGCGCCTTCTCGCGCGACGGCGCCACCAGGGTCGTAAACGCGAGGCGGACCGTCGTGCCCGGCTCGAGGCGCACCCGGCGCCGCAGGCTGAAGATCGGATCGAGGACGGCGCCCGCGGTATTCGAGAGACGGCCGCCGTCGAGGACCGCCGCGGCGGTCCTCACCCCCTGCCCGCGGCCCAGGAAGCGCAGGCGGTCGGTCTCGAACTGTGGGTCTCCGACGCTGTTCCCCGAGACGCAGGCGACGTGAGCCGCCCAGAGCCGGGGCTCGCTGTCGGCCCGCGGCCGCCGCGACGCGAGCAGCGCTCCCAGGTGGGGGACGAGCTCGGTCTCGACGAACAGGTTCGAGAAGGCGGGATGGGCGAGGTCGGCGGCGGGCGGGGCGAGCACGACCTCGGCGTAGGAGGTCAGCTCGATCTCCCGCACCTGGGAGCCCTGGTTGGTGAGCGACACCCGGCGGACCTCGGCATCGTCTTCCGGGGCGACCACCACCTCCAGCCGGCTCACGACGTCTCCGTCGCGGCGGACGATCTCCGCCCGGTCCTCGAAGAAGTAGACCTCGTAGCTGTCGGGCTCGGCGCCGCTCGGCTGATAGCCCGCGGACCACACCTGGCCGGATTGCACATCGCGCAGGAAGAGGAAGGTCCCCCGGTCGTCGCGGGTCGTATCCTCCCGGAAGCGGGTGACCGCCACGTCGCGCAGTCGGCTGTATCCCGAGCCGGCGGTCGTCACCATCACCGAGTAGCGGCCGTTGCCGAGGATGTGGCTGCGCGGGATCGACTGGTGCGGGGAGTTGTAGCGGCGCGCCACGTCCGGCGCGAAGCCGCTGACCGGCGCGGCGGCCGCGACCTCCTCGGCCCGCGGCCGGGCCACGGCCACGTCGCGGGGCGTGCGTTCCTGGAGCAGCAGCTCGGTCGCCTGGACGAGCGGCACGGCGTGGAAGCGGGCCGGCATGGCGCCGTCGCCGCGGACGTCGAGGACGTTGGCCAGGGAGAGGAGCGTCATCCCCTGGTGATGTGCCATGTAGGCGCGCACCACGGCGAAGTCCTGCCCCTCCGGCAGCCGCTCGGCCGTGTAGTCGATGGCCTCGTAGAAGCCATGGCGTCCGCGGGCTCCGATGCGCTGGAGGCGCGCGAAGTTGCGCACCGCGGCGTGCGGCTCGAACATCGCCGCCAGGGCCGTCGCATAGGGCGCCACCACCACGTCCTCGGAGAGCCCGCGCTTGAGGCCGAGGCCCGGCACGCCGAAGTTGGAGTACTGGTAGGTCATTTCGAGATCGCGCACGTTGAACGCCGACTCGGAGATCCCCCAGGGCACGCCGCGCTCGGCGCCGTAACGGATCTGGCGCCGCACCACCAGGCGGCACGTCTGCTCGAGCAGGCTGTGCGGGGGAGAGTGCATCACCAGCGCCGGCATCAGGTACTCGAACATCGAGCCCGACCAGGAGATGAGCGCCGCTCCGCGGTCGACCGGCGTCAGCGAGCGGCCGAGGTGGTACCAGTGCGCCACCGGGACCTCCCCCTTGGCGATCGCGACGAAGCTCGCAAGCCGGGCTTCGGAAGCGAGCAGGTCGTAGTAGCTCACGTCGAGCTCGCCCTCGGCGATCCGGTAGCCGATCGAGAAGAGCTTGCGCGTGCGGTCGTAGAGGAACTCGAACTCCATCTCGTCGAACAGGCCGGAGGCGACACGGGCGAGCTCCGCCAGGCGATGAGGCAGATCTCCGGCATCGAGATCCCGCGCATGGCTCGCGGCCCAGGCTTGCGCCAGCTCGGCCCAGGCCAGCGTCTCTTTCCAGGCATCCCCCTGTTCGCTGGCCAGCGCCCGCGCCACGTCCAGCACGGCATGGAGCTCACGGTCGAGGTCCGCCAGGCGCGCGGCCCACGGCTCTCCGGGCTTCTCCATGACGGCGTCGACCGTTGCGAGCGCTTCGTCGAGCTGGCGGCGGGTGACCGTCTGCGTACGGCGGCCGGCGCTCGCGGGCGCCGATTCGCGGATCAACGCGATGGCGTCGCGCAGCCCCGAGAGCAACTGGGAATCGGATAGAGGCTCGGAGAACCGGCGGCAGCACTCCGCGAGCGCCAGCAGGTGCCCGGCCAGGTTGCCGCTGTCCACGGTGGAGACGTAGCGCGGCTCCAGGGGCCGCAGCTCGCGCGTGTCGTACCAGTTGTAGAAGTGGCCCCGATAGCGCTCGAGCCCGGCCATCGTCCGCAGCGTCTCTTCGAGCCGCCCCACGCAATCCACGGTACCCAGCCAGCCGAAGTCCCGGGCGGCGGCCACCGAGAGGAGATAGAGCCCCATGTTCGTCGGCGAGGTGCGATGGGCCACCACCGGCCGGGGGTCCTCCTGGAAGTTGTCGGGCGGGAGAGCGTGGTCCTCCGCGCCGACGAACCTCTCGAAGAAGCTCCAGGTGCGGCGGGCGAGGAGCCGCAAGGTCTGCGCGTCCGCGGAGGTGAGGGGCACCGACTTCGCCGGGGCCGGCGGCAGGCTGATCCATCTCGCCACCGCGGGCGCCAGCAGCCACAGGAGCAGCAGCGGTCCCGCCCAGGGCCAGACGCCGGGCCGCCCGGCGACCGCCACGAGGCCCGCCGCCACGACGGCCAGGCCCACGCCCCCGGCCATCCGCCGGTAGAAGGCTTCCAACTCGAGACCGAGCCCGATCTTCGCCTGTGCCGCGGTCACCCATTCCAGCAATCCGCGGCCCGTGCCGGCCAGCCGCACCAGCGTGCGCACGATCGCGTCGGCCATCCTCCAGGCCTCCTGGGCGAGGAAGGTGACGGTCAATCCCACCTGGACGGCGGCGAGGACGAAGTCGGTGGCGACCCCGCGGACATGGCTGCGCTTGGAGATGCCGCGGCGGCGCGGGATCAATCCGGAAAGGAGGCGGAAGCACGCCGGCAAGGCCATCGTCGCCAGCACGAACCCCATCCAGGTGGCGGGCGAGGCGGCGGGCAGCGTCCATCCGGCCAGCAGGGTCAGGAAGGCGGCCGGAGCGAGCAGGGTCCGCCGCAGGTTGTCGAGCATCTTGAAGCGGCCGATCACGGGGATCGGCGTGCTCAGCCGGCCGCCGTCCCGGGTGGGTCCGCGGCCGAAGATCCACGGCAGCAGTTGCCAGTCGCCGCGCGCCCACCGGTGCTGCCGGGCGGCCGCGGCCTCGAAGTGGGCGGGAAACTCCTCGAACAGCTCGATGTCCGTCACCAGGCCGGCGCGCGCGAAGATCCCCTCGAACAGGTCGTGGCTGAGCAGGGCGCTCTCCGGCACCTTGCCTTCGAGCGCCGCCGTGAAGGCGTCGACGTCGTAGATCCCCTTGCCCGTGAAAGAGCCCTCGGCGAAGAGGTCCTGATAGACGTCCGAGACCGCCGCCGCGTAGGGATCGATGCCGGCCGGCCCGGAGAAGATGCGCTGGAAGAGCGAGCCGTCGCGGTCGGACGGCAGGGTCGGAGTGATGCGCGGCTGGAGCACGCCGTAGCCCTCGGCGACCCGGCCGAGGCGCGCGTCGAACCGCGGCTGGTTGAGAGGATGCGCCAGGGTGCCGATCAGCCGCTGCGCGGCTTCCCGCGGCAGCCGCGTATCGGCGTCCAGGGTGAGGACGTAGCGGATCCCCTTCAAATCGCCATGTGCAAGGAACGTGGTGTCCTCGGCGCCCCGCAACAGGCGGTTGAGCTCCTCCAGCTTGCCGCGCTTGCGCTCCCAGCCGAGCCAGCACCGCTCGCTCTCGTTCCACACCCGCCGGCGGTGCAGGAGGAAAAAGCGCGCATCCCCGCCGGAAGCGGGTCCGTGCCGGGCATTGAGGCGCGCCATCCCCTCAGTGGCGGCGGCCAGCAGCTCCTCGTCGTCCGGCATCGTCTCCGCGGGCGCGTCCCGCCAGTCGGAGAGGAGCGCGAAACGCAGCTCGTCCTCGGGATTGGCGAGGTAGTGCACCTCGAGGCGGCCGATCTGCTCGTCGATGTCCTCCGCGGTCGTCAGCAGGGTCGGCACGGCGACCAGGGTGCGCAGCCCGGGCGGCACGCCGCCGCTCAGCTCCAGCCGCGGCAGCACGCGCGGCAGCAGGCGCCTCATCACCGCCGAATTGATCAGTTGGATCGCCAGGTCCGACGCCGGGATGAGCGCCAGCAGGCCGAGCACCACGAGAACCGGCGCCGGCACTCCCACAGCGCTCTCGAGCATGAGAGGCAGGGCCAGGAAGAGGCCGGTGACGAAGACGATCGTGCCGAGATAGCCGGGTGTCTTCAGATCCAGGAAGGTGCGCTTCGCCCAGCGGCCCGGCGGCACGCGGACGCCAAGCTCGCGCTCGAAGGCGCGGCGCCCCTCGGCGATGAGGAAGAAGCCGGGGTCCTGCTCACGCTGAGGCTCAGCCGCGGACGCGCGCTGCACCGCCCGCCGGGCGATCTCGATCTCGGAGAGCCGCGAGCCGCGCGCCAGATCCTCCAGCGCGTGCCGGTAGCGGTCGCGCGTCGCGAAATCCATCGCACGGTAGCCCGGATGCTCCGACAGCGTCTCGTCCACCAGGCTCACGCTCTCGACGAACGCCGTCCAGTCGAACGCCGTGATCAGCCGCATGCTGACGATCACGTTGCGCACCGTCGCATTCATGGCCGTCTGCCGCTGGTACTCCTTCGCAACGATGTCGTCGGCCGTGGTTCCCTGGTCCGCCAGGCGCCGGTCGAGCCAGTCGAGAGCGGGGATGACTTCCGGATCCTGTCCGCGCAGCCGGCCGAGGAGCTCCACCGCGAAGGCGACGTTGAGCTTCCCTACCTCGTAGCGCCGGAGCGGCTCCGTCGGCTCCGCCGGCCGCTCCTCGCCCAGCAGCTCGTCGGCCAGGTGCCCGGCCTGCGCGCGCGCCATTCGGGCGTGCACCATCCTCTCGGCCAGGCGCCTCAGGTTCTCCACCAGCACCACTCGCAGGGAGATGACCAGGGCCCACAGCTCGCCGATGGTCAGAGGCTGCACGCTCTGGTAGGCGCGCACGAACCGGCGCAGCGCCTCGGCATCGAACAGGCTGTCGGTATGGGCTACGAACTGATAGGCGATGGCATAGACGCGCGGGTAGCCGCGCAAGGGGCCGTCCACGAGCCTGGGCAGCTCGCGGTAGAACCCGGCCGGCAGATCCTCGCGGATCTCGCGCAGCTGCTCTTCGACCAGATGGAAGTTGTCGACCAGCCACTCCGCCGCGGGCGTGACCGTCCGCTCGCCGCGGATCGCCTCGGCAAGCGTGCGGTAGCACTCCAGGAGGACGCGGCTGTTGTCCCTGACGCGTGGCGCCAGTCGCGGGTCGCCCCGGCGTCCGGGCCGCGCCTGCTGCACTCCCGCGAGCTGTACGGCGTGCTGATCGAGCCGCTCTACGCCCCAGAGCTCCTCACGGATCGGCTCGGGAAGGTCGGCTGGAGACAAGAATGATCGTTGGACGCTGCTCACCGGGACCAGGAAAAAGAGGCGTTAAAGGAAAAGGCCACCCGGGTGGATGGCCCCTTTCGCGAGGAAGATCGGGTTCAGGCGATCTTGGTGACGTTCTCGGCCGCAGGACCCTTGTTGCCCTGGACGACGTCGAACTCGACCCGCTCGCCCTCGGCGAGGCTCTTGAAGCCGCCGCCTTGGATCGCGGAGTGATGGACGAAGAGATCCTTGCTGCCATCCTCAGGCGTGATGAATCCGAAGCCCTTGGTGTCGTTGAACCACTTCACTTTACCCGTGTTACGCATTCTTCTTTTCTCTCTTTCTTGTGGCCCTAAAACAGAAAGAGACCTGATTGGGAACCAGGTCTCTTTCGAAATTTTCTGGCCGTGGATGTCAGTAAGCCAACCATTGGCTCCTCCGACATGGGGAAGAGTAAGCCCTTCTCTTCTACATGTCAACCCCCAAAACGAGTGATTCGCCCGTCGGGGGGAGCGATCCCCCCACGCGTACGAGCGACTTCCCCGGACGGACGAGTGACTGGCACACGCGTAAGAGCGATTGGCACACATGTGCGAGCGACTCGCACACGCAGGGCGGCGACTCCCCCGGATGTGCGAGCGACTGGCACACGCGTAAGAGCGACCCGCCCATCCGTACGAGTGACTCGCACACGCGGGGCGACGACTCCCACGGATGTGCGAGTCACTGCTACGCATGGGGCGGCGGCTCCCCCGGATGGGGGAGTCACTGGTACACGCGTGCGAGTGGCTCGTACGGATGGGCGAGTCGCTCGTACGCGTGGGGGAATCGCTCCCCGCGATGGGCGAGTCGCTCGTACATGCGGGCGAATCGCTCGTACACGCGGGGGAATCGCTCATAAACGCGGGGAGATGGCTCTCCCCCGTCGGGGATGTGACCCGTACGCGCGGGGATGTCACTCCCCCCAAAGGGGATGTGACTCCCCCAAAAGGGGATGTGACCCGTGCACACGGGGAAACGAGGCTGGCCGAGCGCGCTGGCGTACACTACGCCAGCCATGAAGAAGACATCCCTTGCCGCTCTAGCCCTCGCCCTGCTGGTTGCCGGAAAAGCCTCCGCCGTCGAGGGGAAATGGACTCCCGAGCAGGTGCTCCAGCTCGATCCCAAGTGGTTGCGGGAGCTCGGGCTGGAGATCCCGCCCGGCAAGCTCTGGGGCCGCGACGGCGCCGGCCTCCTCGAGGCCGCCGTGCAGATCAGCGGCTGCTCGGCCGGGTTCGTCTCGCCCGAGGGGCTGCTCGTCACCAACCATCACTGCGCGTTCCCAATCCTTCAACAGCACTCCACGCCGGAGCGCGACCTGATCACGAACGGCTTCCTGGCTCGTACCCGGGCGGAGGAGATCCCCGGTGGCAACGTGCGCGCCACCATCCCCCACCGGACAAAAGACGTCACCAAGGAGATCGAAGCCTCT
>DASUNJ010000495.1:0-2320 GCA_036277235.1 Thermoanaerobaculia bacterium
AGCTCGATGCCATCGAGCGTGCGTTCGACGAACGCTCGACCCCGGTGCGCGTCGAGCTTGCGAGCCTTGCCGGTCCCGAGATCGCCTCGCGGCTCGCGCGCCGTGGTTATCTCTTTGTCGGTTTCGAGAACGTGCTCGGTCTGCCGCTGAGGGACCGGGAGCCTTCAGCGCTGCCGGCGGGCGTTGAGGTCGCGGAGAGCGGTACGGCGGAGTTTTCAGAGTGGCTGGATGCCGTGGTCACCGGCTTCGCCCATCCCGACGACCAGGGCGTTCCGTCGGCCGAGGAGCTTCCTCGCGAGGTGCTCGAACGGGTGATGGGCGACCTTGCGAGCGCTTCCGGGTTCTCGCGCTATCTGGCTCGGCGCGGCGGCGAGACCGCGGGCGGGGGCAGCCTGCGCATGGGGGACGGCGTGGCTCAGCTCTGCGGCGCGGCCACCCTGCCTGCCCATCGCCGCCAGGGCGTGCAGACCGCGCTCCTGCTCTCTCGACTCGACCTTGCCCGGGAGGCCGGCTGCGACATCGCGGTGGTGACCACCCAGCCGGGCTCGAAGTCGCAGGAGAACGTGCAGCGCCAGGGGTTCCAGCTCCTCTACACCCGCGCCATCCTGATCCGCGGTTGACGGACCCGGCCGGCCGTGGAATCATCCCGGCACACGATTCGGCTTCAGGAAAGGGGATGGCGTGTCTCGCGAGAGCTATGCGGCGACGATCGTAGGGTGGAGGCGGTACCTCGACGGGCTGGACGAGAACCTGGCCAAATCCAAGGGCATGCAGCGCCAGGTGGTGTTGCTCACGACCCTGCACGTGCGGGCGCAGGAGCTCGTCCGGCAACGGGACTCTCTCCGGGCTTCCATGCAGACCACCACTCGCGAGCTCCAGGAGGTCCTGAGGACCGGGCGTACCGCAGCCGCCTATCTGCGCACCGCGGTCAAGGCCCACGTCCCGCGGGACAGCCCGGAGCTGCACAAGCTGGGCATCAAGCTCGGCGGAAGGCCATCCGGACGCAAGAAAGCCCCCGCTCCCCGGAAATAGAGCTTCCTTTTTCCAGACAACCCTGGGAAAGCGGCTTTCCCAGGGTTTCCGGGAGATTCAACCGTGGGAAAGCGATCTTCCCAGGGTTTCCGCGGGATTCAACCCTGGGAAGGCGGCTTTCCCAGGGTTGATTGCGGAAAACGACAGACTCGCCGCGGCATGACCGGCAAGAGCGCAGCCCGTCTGGCTATCTAGCTCGGCATCGGGGCCGAGGAGGGCGTGCCTTACTTCTCCAGGCTGGCCAGCAACTCGTCGAGGATCGTCTCCACCTCGTCGTCCGTGGCGGCCGTCTGGATGGACTCCAGCTCAGGAATCATCATCGCGGCTTCGCGGCAGGCCGCGGCAGTGCACTCCCGGAAGCTCGCCCCCGCGTGACCCAGGGCGGCGTGCCGCACGGAAGCCTGGAGATTCGCGCTGAAAGTCGCCAGGAAAACGCCCTCGGACGGAGCTTCGACCACGGCTTCAGGGACGGCCTGCGCAACGGGAGGGACGAGCGTCAGTGCGCGCTTGGCGCGGACCGGGAGGTCCAGGAAACCACGAGTCAGTTGGGACGGGCTCTGCTGCATGTTCGTGCTCCTCTTTGTTGTAGGAATCTTAAAGAGCTGCACGGAAGCCCACGACGCCCTGCAAGGTAGGGCGCCCATCATGCCGGGGTAGCGCGGCGGCCTACCTTTCGGGGTAGGAGTCAGGGGAGCAGGACGACCTTGGTGCAGCCGGGCACGCGACGGTCGAACAGGTCGTAGCCGTCCGGGCCCTGCTCCAGCGTGAAGCGGTGCGAGATCAGCGCGGAGAGGTCGTATTTGCCGGATTGCACCAATGGCAGGAGCCGATCCATGTAGGCGCGGGCCGGACAACGTCCGGCGCGGTAGGTGAGGTTCTTGTCGTAGGCCTCGCCCGGCGCGAAGGCGAGATGGGCCTCGACGTGGACTCCGACGGCCGCGATCGTGCCGCCGGGACGGACGAGGCCGAAGGCGAGACGCGAGGCCTGCGGTGTCCCAACGGCTTCGACGACCGCGTCGGCTCCCCGGCCTTCGGTCTCTTCCCGGATGCGCTCGACCGGGTCTTCCGCCTGGAAGTCCACCGGCTCGGCTCCCCAGCGCGCGGCCAGGGCCAGGCGGTCAGGGAGCGTGTCCACGGCGAAAACCCTCTCCGCTCCCAGCTCGCGGGCGGCGATCACCGCCATCAATCCCACCGGACCGCAGCCGACGACGGCTACGCTTTTCCCGGGACCCGCTCCCGCGCTCTCGGCTCCGAACCAGCCGGTCGCGAGGATGTCTCCGGCGAACAG
>DASUNJ010000496.1:0-16494 GCA_036277235.1 Thermoanaerobaculia bacterium
GGTCCATGGAGGTGCGCTCCCGGACTTCGCGCATCATCTCCAGGCCGCGCTTCCATTCCGGACCGCGGAACGTCGTCCGGACCTTGTCGAGCGCGGCGAGCAGGCTCTCCTGCTCCGGTTCGGCGTAGTAGGGATAGTCCGGCCCCAGCAGCTCCATCGTGCTCTCGTCGCGGGTGGTGACCAGGTTGGCCTCGCAGGCCGCGGCCGTCGAGACCTTGCAGTTGGGCTTGTAGAGCCACTCTTTTCCCGGCTCCCGTACCGAGAGGTGGCAGTTGTAGCCGAGCGCCCTTTGAAAATAATTGCCGTCGAAATAGTCCACGCCCGGCAGCTGCCCCCAGAGCGAAAGGGACCGACCCAGTCCCAGGTAGGCGATGCGCAGCTCCCGGTCTCCCAGCGTGTTGGGGACGTAGCGCGGGTCCCACTGGTGATAGATGACCCGGTTCACGGCTCCCCGCACGGCGAAGTCCCGGAGCTGGCGCTGGTTCTTGAAGATCAGGCCGTGGTAGAGCCAGCGGTTCTTGATCCAGCGCTTGAAGACGGTCGTGTCCTGAACGTCCAGGACGAGGCGGTTCCCCCGCATTCTGGCGCTCAGCAGGTCGGGCAGCTTCGAGGTCTTGATGAACACCAGGATGGAGTCGCGAGCCTCCTTCAGGTCCTTCGGGTAGACGGAGAAGCTCTCGATCCCCCGGGCGCGCAGGGCTTCGCTGACTTGGTCGGCCCCCATGATGGTCGAGCCTTTGTCGTAGTACTTGACGAAGTAGATCTGGCGCATGGCTGGCGGGGCTTAGGATATCTTGGATGCCATGAAAACGAATCCGAATGACCTGACCGGGCAGGTCGCTGTGATAACGGGCGCCTCCCGGGGAATCGGCGCCGAGATCGCCGGCGCGCTGTCCGCCGCCGGAGCGCGGGTAGTCCTCGCGAGCCGCAAGCAGGAAGGCGTTGCGGCCGTGGCCGAGGAGATCCGTCAACGCGGCGGGGAAGCGCTGGCCGTGGCCTGTCACACCGGCCGGGCCCAGGATTGCGAGGCCCTCGCCGCCCGGGCTCAGGAGGCTTACGGCGGCATCGACATCCTGGTGAACAATGCGGCCACGAGCCCTCATTTCGGGCCGATCCTCGAAGCCGAGGAGTCGCAATGGGACAAGACCTTCGAGGTGAACGTGAAGGGCTATGTCCATACGATCCGGTCCTGCGTGCCCCGGATGCGGGAGCGGGGCGGCGGCCGGATCGTGAACATCGCCTCGGTGGCGGGGATGTTCCCCCACCGGGGCCTGGGCGTCTACTGCGTGAGCAAGGCGGCGGTCCTCATGCTGACCAAGGCGCTCGGGATGGAGCTGGCGAAGGAGAACATCCGGGTCAACGCCATCGCGCCCGGGATCATCCGCACGAAGTTCAGCGAGGTGCTCTGGTCGTCGCCCGCGGCCGGCGAGAAGGCCCTGGCGAGCATTCCCCAGGGAAGGATCGGCGACCCGGAGGACATCACCGGCGCCGTTCTCTACTTCGCGGGCCAGGCTTCCGGCTTCACGACCGGCTCGGTGCTGGTAATCGACGGCGGGCAGACGCTAGGGTTGGCGTACTAAAGGACCTAAAGGACGTAGAGGACGTAAAGGACCAAAGGGACGCACTCCCTCGTCCTTTTTGTCCTTTGGGTCCTTTATGTCCTTTAGGTCCTTTCCAACAACTCTTCCACCACCGAGTACAACTGCTCATTGCCTCGCTGTTGATAGCCGGCCAGCTTCTCCTCGCAGCCGGGGATGGCATCGAGGAAGCGGTGCACCACGGCCGGGTCCTGGAGCGACTCGGCGTAGCGGCCGTAGCCCAGGCGCTCCAGCCAGCGGGCGTTGAGCACCTGCTCGAACTGTCCGCGGACGGGCACCGAGAGCGTGGGCTTGCGCAGGTAGACGGCCTCGCCCAGCACCGTGAACCCGCCGCCGCAGATCACCGCCCGGGCCGACGCGAGGTCTGCAATGAAGCCGGCCTCGTCGAAGGGGCGGTAGCGCAGGTTGCCCTCGACCTGCTCCTCTGAAATTCCTCGCCGCATGCCGTAGATCCGGCACTCCGTGCCCGTCCCCGCGAGGGTGCGGGCTAGGCCCGTGTTGCCCTCGGCCGTCTGGTAGACCAGGAGGTGGTCCCCCCGTGTGCCCCGTGTGGAAGAGGCGGCGGCCAGGACCTCCGGCCGCAGGATGGGCGGCACCAGGGTCGTCTGCGGCTTGCGGATCTCGGGGAAGAAGAAGCTCGAGATGACGTAGTGCAGGCAGAAGGGAAGCTTGGCCCCGACGAAGGCGCGCGTGAGCTGGAAGTCGAGCTCGTGGCCGGCGACCACCTCGGGGGGATGTCTGCACCGGTGGACGATCTGGTTGTTGTCGACCGAGATCACCGGCAGGCCGTGAGCCTTGCCGTAGAGGTAGGTCCAGGAGTCGAAGTCGCTGATCACCGCCTCGGGATCGAAGCCGCGGACCAGGTCGAAGTAGGCGGAGAGGTTCTTCGGGATGCCTGTCGTGGTGGATACGAGGTTTGACCCGACCGTGGCGGCCAGCCGCATCTGGTTTTCCCCGTAGACGATGTGGAAGCCGCGGATGCGCCGGACGCCGCGGAACCGGGCCGCGAGGAAGTCCGCCGCCCGACCCGAGGCGATGATCTCGATCTCGTGTCCTTGGGCGAGCAGGTGGTCCAGGACCACCCGCGACCGCACCGCGTGCCCCATGCCTTCGCCGACGACTCCGTAGAGAATCTTAATTGCCGGCCTCACCCATTTTCTCCGCCACCGCCGCTGCCTCCTCAAAGAACCCCGCCCCCCGTCCCTCGAGCCAGTCGGCTTCCAATTCAGTGAACAGGCGGTTGCGGCGGGCACGGTTCAGGCGGGCGAGGGCGAGGAGGCCAGCCTCCCTCACCCTCCGGCGCCCGGCGCGGATCAGGGCGTCGTCCGGCACTTCGCTCAGCGAGACCTCCAGGAGCCGGCGGACACGCTCGGAGGCGGCGATCTGGAGAGACTCGGACAGCTCTGCCTCCAGGACGTGCGCGTCATGGAGCTCCCCGAGGAGGTCCTGCAGCTTTTTCGTCCGCTTGACCAGGGCGGCAGCCTCCGGCAGATCGAACGGCTCCAGGAGGTAGCGCAGGCGCTTGGCGCTGATCCGGGCCTCGTGCGCTTCGTCCTCGTCCTCGGGGCCGTCCACCCTGGAGAGGTGGGATTCCAGCTCCGTGGCCTGGCTCCGGAGGATGTCCGCGGTGACCTCCGCCAGAGTGGGAGAGAGAGGGCCGCCGGCCGCCAGGTGGATCTCCGTGTGGTAGGTCGAGAGGCGGTCGCGCAGGTCCTTCTCGATCCGGGGGAACTCCTTGGGGAGACTGGCGGACATCTCCTCGTTGGCCGCGCGCATCCGCTCTTCCAGCCGGCCGACGATCCAGGACAGGCCGGCCCGGTGATAGGAGCTCAGGTGGCGGGAGCGACCGCGCAGCCATTCGATCTGGACCTCGGTGTCCCTGCCCGGACCGGTGGAGCCGGCGAGGTCGCGGAGCCGCCGCCGGAGCTTCTTCGGCAGGCTCTCCTCCAGGTACGCACGGTAGGAGCGCAGGCAGCTCCGCAGCCGGCGGAGGCCGACCCGGAAATCGTGGAGGGCTTCCGTGTCGGCCGGGTCCTGAAGCCGGGGGAAGGCGGCCGCGGCCTGGTCCAGCCAGGACAGGGCGATGAGCCGGGCGCCCTCCTCGGGAGGACGGCTCAGGAGATCCGCGGGGTCTTCCATCCTTGGCTCAATCGGCCAGCGTCCGGAGCTGGGCAGGCGTGAGCGCCCAGAGCAGAGTGGCCGTGCCGCCGGCGGGCTCGTCGTCTCCAAACTCCAACAGGCAGGCGCCCCCTTTGCGGAATGCGAAGAGCCGGCGGTCGGTCCCGGTGAGGAGCCAGCCGAGGATCTGGCTGAGGCTGGGCTCGTGCCCGACGGCTGCGATCAGGTCCCCCTTCTGCTGGCGCAGCCAGCGGAGGAACTGCTCGGGAGTGGTCTCGGGCGACAGCTCGTCGGTCTCGACCACGTCGAGCCCGCCATAGACCGAGTCGAGGATCGCCCCGGTCTGGGCGGCGCGGGTCAGGGGGCTGGTGGCCAGGAGGTCGATCTCCGGGACCAGGGAGCGGAGGCCCCTGGCGGCCTGCTTCATCTTCTTGCGCCCCTCGTCGGTCAGCGGGCGCAGGCGGTCGTCCTTGCCGGTGCGGGCGAAGTCCTCCCGCTCTTCGGCGATGGCGTGGCGGATCAGAAGGAGTCTCATGGCGGGCACCTCTCTCCCCAGGGTAGAGAGATACCGCGAAACGCCTGGATTTGGCAAAGGCGGCGGTGTGACGGCTCGGTGACGAGCAGGGGCGGCTCTGTGGCCGCCCCATGCAGGGCTACTCGTCCTCTTCCTCGCCGATCCTGGCGGCGTCCTTGAGGGCCTCGTACTTCGCGAGCTGCTCCGGCGTTAGGATGGCCGAGAAGGCCTCGTCGAAGTCCTCGCGGGCGCCGTGGATCTGGTCTCTCAGGCCGTCGATCTGGACCACGGTGTTGCCGACGGCGCAGGCGTCCGGGCTGGCCTCGTCGAGCTGGCTGCGGCGCTGCTCCGCGAGCGGCTCGATCTGCTGGTAGAGCGGCCTGGTCGTATTGTGCAGAGTCTGGGTGAGCTGCTTCGTGGTCTCGATCTGGGCCGGCGTCAGCTTCAGGTAGCGGGCGAGAGCCCTGGCGTTGCGCAGGATGTCTCCCGGATTGCCGCGTTTCGGGGCGGCGTTGGCCAGAAGGGGAAGGGTCAGCAGGGCGAAAAGGGCGGTGGCGATCGACAGTCTCCGTCTCGTCATTGGTTCTCCTTTCGATCCAGAAACCCGCGGCGGCACGATTTCCTGCGGAAGCTTCCCGGGTTTCTCTATGATAGCGTTCCGGGTCGCCCGCCAAGCCGGGGGAAAACGACATCCATCCATAGTCAGGGGAGCCGGATGGCCACGAGCGAAAGCCTGAAGCGCACGCCTTTGTACGAGTGCCACGTGGAAGCCGGGGCGCGCCTGGTGGACTTCGCCGGCTGGGAGATGCCGGTGCAATATCAGGGCGTCATCGAGGAGCACCGGGCGGTGCGCACCGCGGCCGGGATCTTCGACGTCTCCCACATGGGAGAGGTCCGGGTGCAGGGACCCGGGGCCGAGTCCTTCCTCCAGCGCCTCACCCCGAACGACGTCTCCAAGCTCGCGCCGGGGCGCGCCCACTACAGCGGCCTGCTCACCCCGCAGGGCACCTACGTGGACGACCTTCTCATCTACCGCATCGGCGCCGAGGAGTTCCTGGTCGTGGTCAACGCCTCCAACGCGGAGCGCGATTTCGAGTGGATCGCCTCCAGGGCTGACTCAGGAGTGCAGGTGATCAACGAGAGCGACCGCTGGGCGTTGATCGCGCTCCAGGGGCCGAAGGCCGTGGAGATCCTGCGCCCGCTCGCCCCCCCTGCGGCCATGGACCTCAAGTACTACGGCTTCCTGCAGGGCGAGGTGGCCGGCCGGCCGGCCCTCATCTCGCGCACCGGTTACACCGGGGAGGATGGGTTCGAGCTCTATGTCGCGCCCGAGGACGCGCCCGCGATCTGGCGCCGGCTTCTGGAAGCGGGCGCCCTTCCGGCGGGGCTCGGAGCCCGCGACACGCTCCGCCTGGAAGCGTCCATGGCGCTCTACGGCCACGAGATCGACGAGTCCACGACGCCGTTCGAGGCCGGGCTCGCCTGGGTGGTCAAGATGAACAAGGGGGACTTCCTGGGCCGCGAGGCGCTCGCCGCGCAGCAGGCCGAGGGGCTGCGGCGCAAGCTGGTCGGCTTCGAGGTCCAGGGCCGGGGCATCGCCCGCCAGGGACACGAGGTGAAGGCGGACGGGCAGACCGTGGGCGCCGTCACGAGCGGCACCTGGAGCCCGTCGTTCGAGAAGGCGCTCGGCATGGCCTATGTCCCGACAGAGCTGGCCACTCCCGGGACTCCGCTGGAGATCGGCGTGCGCGGCAAAGCCCTGCCCGCGGTGGTGGTCGAGGCGCCATTTTACCGTCGTCCGAAGCAGTGAATATTTCGGTCCAGAGCCGGGTTGGACCAGCCAGATTGGAGGGTGACTGAGGATGTATCCGACCGAATACCTCTATTCCAAGGAACACGAGTGGGTGCTCGTCCAGGAGGACATCTGCGTGCTCGGCATCACCGAGTTCGCGCAGCAGGAACTGGGCGAGGTCGTGTATGTCGAGCTGCCGGAGGTCGGGCAGGTGTTCGACACGAACGACGAGATCGGGACCATCGAGTCGGTCAAGGCCGTGGCGGAGGTCTACACGCCCGTGGCCGGCGAGATCGTCGAGATCAACGAGTCCGTGGTGGACGATCCGGAGCTGCTGAACGAGGACCCGCACACGGAAGGCTGGCTCGTCAAGGTCCGCTTCTCCTCGGCCGCGGACCTCAAGTCCCTCATGAGCTCCGAGCAGTACGAGGAGTATGTGAAGAGTGGCGACGCATAACGAGCTCGAGATCCTGGGCGAGGCCGCCGCCGATGGGTCCGGTACGCAGGCTCCAACCATTCCCGCCCTCCTCCAGCCGACGGACACATTCGTCCGCCGGCACCTCGGACCGGAAGAGGCCGAGGTCCGCGAGATGCTGGACGCGATCGGCGCCGGCTCCCTGGAGGGGCTGGTCGGGGAGACGGTCCCGGAGTCCATCCGCCTGAGCGGCCGCTTCTCGCTCTCCCATCTTCCGGACGACCGCTCCCTCGGAGAGCGGGAGACGCTCTCGATTCTCCGCGGCATCGCCTCGAACAACCGGGTCTTCCGCTCCTTCCTCGGCATGGGCTACTACGGCTGCCTGGTGCCCGGCGTCATCCAGCGCAACATCCTGGAGAACCCGGGCTGGTACACCCAGTACACCCCCTATCAAGCCGAAATTTCGCAGGGCCGCCTCGAAGCGCTGCTCAACTACCAGACCCTGGTGGCCGACCTGACCGGCCTGCCGGTCGCCAACGCCTCGCTCCTGGACGAGGGGACCGCCGCGGCCGAAGCCATGCACATGTGCGTGGACGGCAAGCGCTCGACCTTCTTCGTGGCCGCGGACTGCCACCCCCAGACGATCGAGGTGGTCAAGACCCGCGCCGGAGCCATCGGCGTCGAGGTGCGCGTAGGCGATCCCGACTCCCTGGATTTCGAGGACGTCTTCGGCATCCTCCTCCAGTACCCGAACACGGAGGGCTGCATCCGCGACGGGTCGGAGATCGCCGCACGCGCCCACCAGGCCAAGGCCATGGTGGTCGTGGCGACCGACCTGCTGGCCCTGACCCTGCTGCGTCCGCCGGGCGAGATCGGCGCCGACATCGCGGTCGGCTCGTCGCAGCGCTTCGGCGTGCCCATGGGGTACGGGGGTCCGCACGCGGCTTTCCTCGCTGCCCGCGACGAGCACAAGCGGCAGCTCCCCGGCCGGGTCATCGGCGTGTCCCGCGACCGCCACGGCAAGACCGCGTTCCGCATGGCACTCCAGACCCGCGAGCAGCACATCCGGCGCGAGAAGGCCACGAGCAACATCTGCACGGCGCAGGTGCTGCTGGCCATCATGGCCGGGATGTACGCGGTCTATCACGGGCCCGAGGGGCTGCGACGGATCGCCCGCCGGGTGCATGCCCTGGCCGCCGTCCTCGCCGAAGGGCTGCGCCGCCTTGGCTACGAGCTTGGAAGCGAGCCGTTCTTCGACACCCTGCGTGTCGGGCTTGCCGATGGGGGCAACCACCGCACCGCGGACAGCCTCCTGAAAGCGGCCGAGGAGCGGGGAATCAACCTGCGGAAGCTGGACGACCATGCCGTCGGTATTGCGCTCGACGAGGCAACCACGGTGACGGACATCGAGGAGCTGATCTCGCTCTTCGATGGCGGGGAGGCGGGCCGCTTCTCGCTGGAAGATCTGGCCAACGCGGCCGAGATGGACATCCCGGCGCCCCATGCCCGTACCTCCGAGATCCTGACGCACCCGATCTTCAACCGCTATCACACCGAGCACGAGATGCTGCGCTACATCAAGCGGCTGGAGGCGCGGGATCTCTCCATGGCGACCTCCATGATCCCGCTCGGCTCGTGCACGATGAAGCTCAACGCCACGAGCGAGATGATCCCGGTCACCTGGCCGGAGCTCGGCGAGATCCACCCGTTCGCGCCCGCCGCGCAGGTCCAGGGATACGGGACCCTGTTCCGCACCCTGGAGCGCTGGCTGTGCGAGATCACCGGCTTTTCCGCCTGCTCGCTGCAGCCGAACGCCGGGTCGCAGGGGGAGTACGCCGGCCTCATGGTCATCCGGGCGTATCACCGCTCCCGCGGGGACGAAGGACGGACCGTCTGCCTGATCCCGGTCTCTGCCCATGGCACGAACCCGGCCTCGGCGGTCATGGCGGGCATGAAGGTGGTGCCGGTCGCCTGCGATTCCAACGGCAACGTGGACATCCCCGACCTGCGGGCCAAGGCGGAGCAGCACCGCGACCGGCTCGGCGCGATCATGGTGACCTATCCCTCGACGCACGGCGTGTTCGAGGAGGGGATCCGCGAGATCTGCGAGGTCGTCCACGAGCACGGCGGGCAGGTCTACCTGGACGGCGCGAACATGAACGCCCAGGTGGGGCTCTGCCGTCCGGGCGACTATGGCGCGGACGTCTGCCACCTGAACCTGCACAAGACCTTCTGCATCCCGCACGGCGGCGGCGGTCCGGGCATGGGCCCGATCTGTGTAGGCGCGCACCTGGAGCCGTTCCTGCCCGGCCATCCGCTAGCGGCCACCGGGGGCGAAAAGGGGATCGGACCGATTTCCGCGGCCCCTTGGGGGAGCGCGAGCATCCTGCCGATCTCCTGGACCTACATCGCGATGATGGGTGCCGAGGGGCTGAAGAAGGCGACCGAGGTCGCGATCCTGAATGCCAACTACATGGCGGCGCGGCTCAAGGAGCACTATCCGGTGCTCTACCGCGGGTCGAAGGGCCGGGTGGCGCACGAGTTCATCCTCGATCTGCGGCCGTTCAAGGCGAGCGCCGGCATCGAGGCCGAGGACGTGGCCAAGCGCCTGATGGACTTCAGCTTCCACGCGCCGACCATGTCGTTCCCCGTGCCCGGCACGCTGATGATCGAGCCCACGGAGAGCGAGTCCAAGGCCGAGCTGGACCGGTTCTGCGAAGCCATGATCGCGATCCGGGAGGAGATCCGGGCCATCGAAGAGGGGCGGATGGACCGCGCGAACAACGCGCTCAAGAACGCGCCGCACACCGCTGAAGACGCGATGTCGTCCGAGTGGGACCGGCCGTACACGCGCGAGCAGGCGATCTTCCCGGCGCCCTGGGTCAAGGAGCGCAAGTTCTGGCCGTACGTCGGGAGGATCGACAACGTCTGGGGCGACCGGAACCTGATGTGCCTGTGTCCGCCGGTGGAGAGCTATGAGGGGTAGGGCCGCCGCGTGAAGCGGTGGGAGCTGGTCCTGCTCGGCCTGTTCCTGGCGTGCTGGGTGGTCTACCTGCTGGCCGTGTTCCGGGTGGTCCTGCCCGAGGGCACGCTGGACCTGGGCTTCTACCCGTACTACAGCGTGGCGGTCGCGGCGGGCTGGGCGGCGGGCAACATCTACGTCTACCGGAGCCGGGACCTCGATCCCGAATCGCAGTCCCGGCGCCGGCTCCTGGCCGGCTACTTCCTGGCCCCGCTCGGGCTGATCCTCTTGCTCAAGGCCATGATGCCGCTCGAGTTTCAAAGGGGAGCCCCTTTCGTGGGGCTGTACGCGTTCTGTGTGTACAGCATCTTCTTTGGCGTCGCTAACAAGCTGGGCATGTTCCGGCGGCGGACCCTCTGATGATCGAAGCTCTCGTCACCGACCTCGCCGGCCGCGGCTCGGTGCTCGTGGCCTACTCGGGCGGCGTGGACTCCGCGGTGGTGGCGGCGCTCGCGCACCGGGCGGTGGGGGAGCGGGCCCTGGCGGTCACTGCCGCGGCCGAGACGCTCGCGGGAGCCGAGCTCGACCACGCCCGCCGGCTGGCGGCCGAGATCGGCATCCGGCACGAGGTGGTCACCTACAGCGAGCTGGACGATCCCGAGTTCGTGGCCAACCCGAGCCACCGCTGCTACTTCTGCCAGGGGATGCGGATGGACCGCATGCTCCAGGAGGCGGCCGAGCGCGGCTACTCGGTGGTCTGCGACGGCACCAACGCTTCCGACCCCGGCCCCGACCGGCCCGGGCTCCGGGCCGTCCGCGAGCGGGGAATCTACTCGCCCCTCCTCGCGCACGGGGTCGACAAGGAGACCACCCGCGCCATCGCCCTCTCTCTCGGGCTGTCCGCGTGGGACCGCCCGGCCAACGCCTGCCTGTCTTCGCGCATCCCGCACGGACAGCTCGTCACCCTCGGCAAGCTGCGCCGGATCGAGACCGCGGAAGAGGTGCTCGCCGAGGCCGGCTTCCGCGTCGTGCGCGTGCGCCACGACGAGGGGTCGGCCCGCGTCGAGGTCGGTCCGGACGAGGTCGGTCGCCTCGCGGGCATCTGGGGCCGGATCGAGCCTCGCCTGCTCGGTCTCGGATTTCACCGCGTGACCTATGACCCCAACGGCTACCGGCGGGGCGGCGCGGACCTGTGAACCCGCAGCACCTCCGCCAGCTCCTCGACGCGGTCGCTTCCGGCGACCTTTCCCCCGACCAGGCCCTCGCCGAGCTGGCCGAGCTTCCCTACGCCGATCTCGGCTTCGCCAAGCTGGACCTGCACCGCGAGCTGCGCAACGGGCTCCCCGAAGCGGTCTACGCCGAAGGCAAGACGGCGGACGACCTCAAGGCCATCGTCGACCGGATGATGCAGGCCCATGGCCGGGTGCTCGTGACCCGCCTGCGGCCGGATTCGGCGGAGGCCATCCTCGCCGACCGGCCCGAGGCGACCTACCACGAGCGCGCCCGCATCCTGACCTGCGGCGAGCCGCACGAATCCCGCCCTGGTGCCATCACCGTCCTGGCCGCCGGCACCTCGGACCTGCCGGTAGCCGAGGAGGCCGCGGTCTGCGCCGCCTGGTTCGGGCACGAGGTCGAGCGCTGCTTCGACGTGGGAGTCGCGGGCCTCCACCGGTTGTTGGGGAACCTGCCCGCGATCCGCCGGGCCGACGTGGTGGTGGCGGTCGCCGGAATGGACGGCGCCCTCCCGACCGTCGTGGCCAGCCTGGTTCCCGCTCCGGTGGTCGCGGTGCCCACGAGCGTCGGCTACGGCGCGAGCTTCGGTGGCCTCGCCGCCCTCCTGACCATGCTGAACGCCTGTGCCCCGGGGATCGGAGTCGTCAATATCGACAACGGCTACGGCGCGGCGGTGCTCGCCAGCCGCATTGCTCGGCGCTGAGCGAGGATCGCTCCAGGCCGAGCAGCGATCGCTCCGAGCCGAGCAACGGCTGCTCCAGGCCGAGCAACGGCCGCTCCGTCGGGAGCAACAGTCGCTCCGAGCGGAGCGGAGACCGCTCCAAGCCGAGCAGCCATCGCTTCGAACCGAGCGTACGTTGCTCCAGTCCGAGCAACCGCCGCTCCAGCCGGAGCGATCGCCGCTAACGTCGGAGCTGCTGCCACGCGAGCAGGGCAGTGACCAGCAATCCGATCACCACCACCGCGGCCCGCGCCTTCTCCTGCCCGATGACCCGGGCAAACCTCGCCCCACCATAGCCGCCGAGCGTCGCGCCGACCGCGAGGATCAGGGCCTCCGGCCAGGACACCGCCCCCTGGAGCACGAAGTACCCCGCGGCCACGCCGTTGATGCAGGCGCCGAAGAAGTTCTTGAGCCCGTTCATCGCATGGATGTCGGTCAGCCCGAGGAAGCCGAGCAGGGCCAGCATCAGGATGCCGATCCCCGCCCCGAAGTAGCCGCCGTAGACCGCCACCCCGAACTGCAGAAGGACGGCGACGGCCCACCGTCCTGGGGACGGGACTGCCGAGGAAAAGCGCCGCGCCAGGAATCCTCGGAGCATGAAGAGGACGGTCGCGAACAGGATCAGGACCGGCGCGAGGAGCTGGAAGGTCTGTTCGGGAGTGCGCAGGAGGAGGACCGAGCCGAGGGTCCCGCCCAGCAGGCTGGGGAGGAACAGCGTCTTGAGCCAGCCCCGGTTCTGCGCCACCTCCTTGCGATAGCCCACCATGCTGGCCACGGCCCCGGGCAGCAGGGCCACGGTCGAAGTGGCATTCGCGGTAATGGCCGGCATTCCAAGGAGGACCAGGGCGGGGAAGGTCAGGATCGTCCCGCCCCCGGCCATGGCGTTCATGACCCCCGCCCCGAAGGCCGAGGCGACGAGGGCGAGGATCTGGAGGGCAGTCATGGCGCGGAGTTTATCGATACGATAGGCGCTGTACAGCTTCCAGGAGGGAGAGCATGCCAGACACGCGCATCGAAAAAGACAGCCTCGGCGAGGTTGAGGTTCCTGCCGGGGCGTATTACGGCGCCCAGACCGAGCGGGCTCGGCGCAATTTCCCGGTCTCCGGCCTGACCCTGCCCCGGCGTTTTCTCGCGGCGGTCGCCATGATCAAGGGGGAGGCCGCGGCGGTCAACGAGGAGCTGGGGATCGTCCCCCCCGACGAGGCCAGGGCCATCGGCCAGGCCGCGGCCGAGGTGGCCGAGGGGAAGCTCGAGGGCCAGTTCCCCCTCGACATCTTCCAGACCGGCTCCGCCACCTCGACCAATATGAACGTCAACGAGGTGCTCTCGAACCGGGCCATCGAGATCCTCGGCGGAGTGATCGGCAGCAAGAAGCCGGTACACCCGAACGACCACGTCAACGCCGGGCAGTCGAGCAACGACGTGATCCCGACCGCCATCCACGTCTCGGCCTACGTCGCCATCCAGGAGCAGCTCGAGCCGGCGCTGCGCCGGCTGGCCGATGCCCTGGGGCGCAAGGCCGAGGAGTTCGATCCGGTCGTCAAGATCGGCCGCACCCATCTGCAGGACGCGGTGCCGATCCGCCTCGGCCAGGAGTTCAGCGGCTACGCGCAGCAGGTCCGCTATGCCCTCGACCGTCTCGCCGCGGTCAAGCCGCGGCTGGCCGAGCTGCCGCTGGGCGGAACCGCGGTGGGCACGGGGCTCAACGCGCCTCCTGAGTTCGCGCCCCGAGTCATCGCCCGCCTGGCCGAGCGCACCGGATGCCCGTTCGCGCCGGCGCCGAACCGCTTCGAGGCCATGGCGTCCAAGGACGCGGCGGTGGAGACCTCCGGCGCCCTGAAGACCATCGCCACGTCGCTGACCAAGATCGCCAACGACATCCGCTGGCTCGCGTCCGGCCCGCGCTGCGGCATCGGCGAGATCTCGATCCCCAGCCTCCAGCCGGGCAGCTCGATCATGCCGGGCAAGGTCAACCCGGTGATCCCCGAGTCGGTGCTCATGGTGGCGGCCCAGGTCGTGGGCAACGACGCCACGATCACCCTGGCCGGCATGTCGGGGCACTTCGACTTGAACGTCATGATGCCGCTGATCGCCTACAACCTGCTGCAGTCGATCGAGATCCTGGCGAGCTCCTCGGCGCTGCTGGCCGAGAAGTGCGTGGAGGGGATCGAGGCCAACCGCGAGCGCTGCGAGGAGCTGGTGGAGCGCTCGCTCGCCATGGTGACCTCGCTGGTGCCGAGGATCGGCTACGACGCGGCGGCCGAGATCGCCAAGGAGTCGATGCGCACCGGCCGCACCGTGCGCGAGCTCTGCCGCGAGCGCCAGGTGCTGCCCGAGGCCGAGCTCGCCGAGGCCCTCGATCCGTGGGGGATGACCGAGGGCGGCATCCACGCGGGCGGTGGGGGCGGCGGTTAATCGTCCTGCCGGAGATCGCCGTTCCGGCCGAGCATCAGGAGGATCTGGCCGCTCAGGAGGACGGCGGCGGCGAGCAGGAAATCGTCGCCGCTGTAGCGCCAGGACTGGAAGCCGGCGGTCGGGAAGATGCGCGGGATCAGCAGGGCGGCGCCGTTGACGAAGAACCCGAAGCGGAGCGAATACCGCAGCAGCCTCTCGGCGGGGGTCTGCCGGCTGGAGCGCCGGCGCGGCCGGCCAGCGGGCCGGGCCATCGGAACGGCGGCCGGGGTCCAGCTCTCGGCCCGGGGAACCCGGGCTCTCCCCGGGAGCGTGGACTCGCTGTCCGGCTCCGGTTCCACCTTCTGGCGCGGGGGCGCCGGGTGGGGGTGGGGAAGACGCTTCCGCGCGGCGGGTCGCTGGGCGGACGGAGGTGCGAGCGCGGGCATCGGTTCGGCCATCGACAAGCTCCCTTCATGAGAGAGTGACGGCCTGGGCGAAAACATTTCGCGGATAAAAAGGGGGCGGACCCGCCGCGCGGAGCCCGCCCCAGAGGGAGGCGCCTTTGGTTTAGGCACCCTTGGAGCTTGTAGAGCCTGTTACTTGGGCTTTTTGGGATGAACGTTGCCGGGCGGTGGCTCGCCGCTCCCGCTCCCTGCCTTGGGCTTGCCGTCGTCCGAGGTCGAGCCTGCAATTCCTTTTTTCGTGCTGCCCTTGGTGTCGCTGGCGCTCATCGGTATCCCTCCTTAGTCCGCGAGCCCTCAGTCTGGAGTGCCCGCGCCGGCCGAAGCATTTCGCTGGATCTCGAGCTCCTTGAAGGCAATCTGTTCGACACTGCCGGAGGCGGTGACCCCCCAGACCTCGACTTCGTACGGCCCTTCCGGGAGCTGCGGATCGAGCTCGACGACGAGGGTCCACGTTCCGCCGATCTCGCTGGGCTCGAGGTCTGCAACTCGAAGCTCCGGTCCCGCTCCTCGGACGGCCGCCTGGAAGGAGACGAAGTTGGCCTTGTCGGCCTCGTCCAAGTGGAGATGGAGCTGGATGCGCTCGGTACCCGCGGGCACGTTCTCCCGCGGGATCATGTCGTCCCCTCGGAGAGTGCTGAGGGCGAGATGGATCACCAGCGGAGCGGCGGCGGGCCGGGGTGCCGGGGTTTCGGGCGGCGTGCTCTCTGCGATCACGTCCTGCGGGAGCGGCGGTGCCGCCGCCGGTGGAACCGGCTGGTGCCGTGGCGCCGCGGGCGGGGGAGCCGGAACCGGAACCCCGGCGACCTGCGGCGGCTGGACGAGCTCCGGGCTTCGGGTAGCCAGCCAGGAGCTGAGGACCGCGACGGTCAGCATGGCGGCCATGGCGGCGGCGCGCTCGAAGCGGGACAGCTTCCTCCGGGCCACCGGGAAATCGATGATGTTCCTCGCGTCGGCGATCTTGCCGAGGCCCTGGATCAGGGCGAGGCGCGAGCGGGCTCCCGGCGAGGAGGCGAGGCGGTGCGCGACCTGCTCGCGTTCCTCCGGGGCAAGCCGGCCGCGGGCATAGTCGTCCAGGAGGTCGGCCTCGACCGCCTCCGCCGTCTCGACGAGGTCGTCCTCGCGGAGCAGGCGCTCCTCGAGGTCGCTCCGCTCCTCGGTCTCCAACTTGCCCAGCAGATATCGTCTCAACAGCTCGTCATGGTCTGTCATGGTCTCGCGTCCTGGAAAGGTCATGCCCCTGTCTCGCTTCCGTTTTGATGTGACCGGAAGCGGGAAAACGTTTCACGACCCCGTTCCGCATCTTCTCCTCGACGCAGGCCTCGACCTTCTTGCGCAGGCGGTGGACCCGGATGCGCAGGGCGTTCATCGGGATGCCGAGCTCGTCGCACAGGCCCTTGCGCGAGAGGATGCGCTGCTTGTCCTCGTGGTAGCGCAGCAGCAGGCGCCTCTGGTCCGCGGCGAGGGTCTCCAGGCACTGGCGGATGTATTCGAGGCGGAAGTCCGGCTCCTCCTCGGGTGGGACGGACGGCTGCCAGTCCGGGCCCTCCGTAATCTTGGCCTCCCGCTGCTGCTGCCGCAGCCACTCCTGGAAGATGTGACGAGCCACCCCGACGATGTAGGGAAAGGGATTGTTGCGCTGGAGGATCAGCCCCTCGGCCGCCTTCCGGGCCACCCGGTTGAACGTCTCGTCGGTCAGGGCCTCAGGATGGGTGCAGCCCCACAGATCGAACAGCCGGATGAGCCGGTTGCGGATGTCCTCGTAGATCTGGCCCGCCACCTCCCGGTCCGGGTTCAGCATGGCCAGGAGGGCGTCGAATTCTGCTGGAGTCAGGCCTCGGCCCGCCTCCTTGCCGCTCACTGCCACTCCCCCTGCAGCGAGAACCCGGCCCAGTAGTAGGGCGAGCGCCAGCGCGAGCTGTGAGCCATCTCGCTCTGGGCCTGGCGCAGGGCCGCGGCGGGGCTCATGCCGCCGGAGATCATGTGGCCGTAGAAGCTCTTCATCAACACCGAAGTGGCCCGGTCGTCGACGCTCCAGAGGCTCGCCAGCACGCGGGCGGCCCCGGCGTACATGAAGCCGCGCGTCAGGCCCACGAGCCCCTCGCCGCGGATCTCCTGGCCGAGGGCGGTCTGGCAGGCGGAGAGCGCCACCAGGTCGGCCTGGAGCTCCAGGTTGTAGACGTCGTGCAGCCGCAGGAAGCCGTTCTGGGGCTGCCCCCGCTCGTCGACCAGGGAGAGCACGATCGTGGACAGCTCGGGGCGGCGGCTGTCGATGATCCCGTGAGC
>DASUNJ010000497.1:0-13912 GCA_036277235.1 Thermoanaerobaculia bacterium
CAGGAACTCGGAGAGCTGGCGCGCCACCTCGGTCTTGCCCACGCCCGAGGGGCCGAGGAAGATGAACGAGCCCACCGGCCGCTGCGGATTGGCGACGCCCAGGCGCGACCGCCGGATCGCCCGGCTGATGGCGCTGATCGCGCGGTCCTGACCCACGACGCGGCGCTTGAGGGTGTCCTCCATGCGCAGGAGCCGCTCGGCCTCCTCGCTCTGCAGGGCGGCGGTCGGGATGCCCGTCCACGAGGAGATGACCTCCTCGATGTCGTGCCGGGTGACTTCCAGGACGCCGGTCTCGTCGGTCGTCACGCTCATCCGCTCCAGGTCCTCGCGCAGCTCGATCTCCTTCTCGCGGAGGTAGACGGCGCGCTCGAAGTCCTTGTCGGAGATCGCGACCTTCATCTCCTTGACCACCTGGCGGATCTCCTGCTCCAGCCGGCGCAGGTTCTGGGTGTCGCGCACCCGGCGCAGCTTGACCCGCGCGCCGGCCTCGTCGATCACGTCGATGGCCTTGTCGGGCAGGTGGCGGTCCATGATGTACCGGCTCGACTGGTAGATCGCCGTGCGCAGCGCGTCGGCGCGGTAGCGCACCTTGTGGAACGACTCGTAGCGGTCCTTGACCCCCTCCAGGATCTCCTGGGTCTGCTCCGGCGTCGGCGGATTGACCTGGATGGCCTGGAAGCGGCGCAGCAGCGACCGGTCCTTCTCGATGTATTTGCGGTACTCCTTCAAGGTGGTCGCGCCGATGCAGGAGATCTCTCCGCGAGAGAGAGCCGGCTTGAGGATGTTGGCCGCGTCGAGCGACCCCTCGGCCGAGCCCGCGCCGATCAGCGAGTGGATCTCGTCGATGAAGACGATCAGCTCCTTGGATTCCTTGAGCTCCTTGAGGATGCCCTTCAGGCGCTCCTCGAACTGGCCGCGGTATTTGGTGCCGGCGACGATCAGGGACAGATCCAGGGCCACGATGCGCTTGTTGGCGAGGAAGATCGGGACCTTGCCCTCGATGATGCGCTGCGCCAGGCCCTCGACGATGGCGGTCTTGCCCACGCCGGGCTCGCCCAGCAGGATCGGATTGTTCTTGGTGCGGCGCGAAAGGATCTGGACGATCCGGTCGACCTCGTCGTCGCGGCCGATCAGGGGGTCGAACGACCCTTCGGCGGCGAGCGAGGTCAGGTCGCGGCCGTACTCGGAGAGGAACGGCAGCTCCTTCTTCTGCTGCGACGCCTCGCGCTCCTTGGAGATGGAGAGCACCTCTTCGCGGACCGTGTAGACGTCGAAACCGTGCTGCGCCAGGATGCGCATCGCGGTGCAGCCTTCGACCCGCAGGATGCCGATGAGCAGGTGCTCGGAGCCGACGGTGGCGTGGAGCATGCTCTCGGCCTCGTGCGAGGCATAGGCAAGGATCTTCTTGGATTCTTCGGAAAGGGGCAGCTCGGCGGTGGAAGAGATGCGCTCGACGAAGACGCGCTCGCCTTCGATCTCGCGCCGGATGTCCTCGGGCTTCACCTGGAAGCGCCGGAAGATCTCCGTGACGGTTTCTTCACCCTCGCGCAGGATGCCCAGGAGAATGTGCTCGGACTCGATGACCCGGCTGCCGAGCTTGCTGGCCTCGTAACGGGCAAAGAAGAGGGCTCTTCGGGCCTTTTCGTTGTACTTCTCAAACATGCAGTCTGCCTCTCGATCCCGGGAGTAGCGGGGTTTTCAAATCCCTTTCACACTGTATTTCCAAGCTCCCGGATTCTAGCATATACCCGAGCCCCTATCCCGCGGCCGACAGGGTTCCCTACGTGGTGGAAGCAGGCAGGCGGGGCTAGAAATTCCCGGGGACGAGATGGCCGTCTTCGAGGCGCAGCCTTCGGGTACAACGGGCGGCGATCTCGGGGTTGTGGGTGACCAGGACGCCGGTGGTGCCATGCCGTGCCTGAAGCTCCAGCATGAGCTGGAAGACCTGCTCGCCGCTCTCGGGGTCGAGATTGCCCGTGGGCTCGTCCGCGAGCAGCAGCGGGGGCTCCAGCACCAGGGCACGGCAGAGCGCTACCCGCTGGCGCTCGCCCCCCGAGAGTTGGTTCGGGAAGTGGTCCAGCCGGTCCTGCAGTCCCACCTCGACCAGCAGAAGACGGGCGCTGTTATAGACCTCCGTCGGCTGCAACCCCGCGATCCGTCCCGGCAGCATCACATTCTCGAGGGCCGTGAAGTCGGGCAGGAGCTGGTGGAACTGGAAGACAAAGCCGATGGTGCGGTTGCGAAACTCGGCCAGGCGCGCTCCGGACAGGTTGGACAGGAGTTGACCGGCCACCTCGATCGTGCCGACGTCCGGCCGGTCGAGCCCCCCGAGCAGGTGAAGCAGCGTCGACTTGCCCGAGCCCGACGGTCCTACGACCGCCACCATCTCACCCGGCTCCACCGCCATATCGATCCCCTTGAGCACCCGGATCTTCCGGACACCGTCCTGATAGACCTTGTGCACATCCCTCGTCCGGACCGCTACGCTCATTGCTGCATGGCCTCGATGGGATCAAGAGAAGCGGCCCTCTGGGCGGCATAGAACGCCGACGCCAGGGCCAGGAGGAAGGTGAGCAGCAGCACGAGCGCCAGGTCGAGCGGCTTGACCAGGAACGGCACATAGTCGAGGAAATAGACCTGCCCGGGGACCGACAGCAGCTTGTAGTGGTCCATGACCAGGGAGCCGCCCACGCCCAGGATCGTCCCGAACAGCATGCCGGAGCCGGCCACCAGCCCGCCCAGGAGAACGAAGGCGTGGCGCAGCACCGCGGGCGTGGCCCCGATCGTCGCCAGGATGCCGATCTCGGCCTGCTTGTTCGAGATGATCAGGGCCAGGTCCGCCACCAGGGCGAGCGCCGCGACCAGCACGACCAGCGAAACGGCCACGAACATCAGCGCCTTTTCCAGCCGCAGGGCGAAGAGGAGCGGACGGTTGAGGTCCTTCCAGGTGCGGACGACACTCCCCTTGGGCACCACGGCGGAGAGCCGCGAGGCGATCGGAATGGCAGCGTCCACGTCCGCCGCCGCGGCCTCGATGCGGCGGTCCGAGCCGCCGAGCAGCGTCTCGGCCACCTGGCGGGGCAGCGCGATCCGCTCCCTCTCTTCCTGAGTGCGCCCGCTCTGGTAGGTGCCGGCGAGCTGCACGCTGCGGACCCGAGGCTGGGGTCCGAACGGCGTGAGCGTCGGCCGCGGGGAGACGACCTCGATCGTCTGGCCGGGTTGCAGGGCCCAGCGGGCCGCGAGCGAGCTGGGTACGTAGAGGCCCGGGGGCTTGCCCTCCGCGCCCGGGAACGAGTGCGGGACCTCGCGCTCGAAGCCGATCAGCTCGACCGGCTGGACCTTGCCGTCGGCCATCAGCCATCCGCCGCCGCGCACCTGGAGCTGTGCCGAGACCACGCCGGGCACTTTTTGCACGGCATCCCGGGCCGCGGCGGCGGAGCCGGCGTCGAGCCCGGCCGGCAGCTCCACCTCGATCTGCGGGGTGCGGCCGAGCAGCTCCCCCCGCAAAGCCTCCTGGAAGCCGGAGATCACGGCGAGCACGATGATCAGGGCGGCAACTCCCAAAGCCAGACTGACCGCCGCGACCAGGGAGAGGAACGTGGCGAAAGCATCCGAGCGGGTGCTGCGCAGGTAGCGCAGCGCGAGCACCCAGGGGAACGACACGTTCCGCAGAAGGAGAGATTTCCTCATTCGGGGCGCATGAGAGGGAAGAGGATGACGTCCCGGATCGACTGCCGGTCGGTGAAGAGCATGGTCAGGCGGTCGATCCCGATGCCGTTGCCCGCGGCCGGAGGCATGGCGTGCTCCAGCGCCCGGATGTAGTCGTGGTCGAAGAGATGGGCCTCGGCGTCCCCCCTCTCCCGGGCCGCGCCCTGTTGATGAAAGCGCTCGGCCTGCACGTCCGGATCGTTCAGCTCGCTGAAGGCGTTGGCGATCTCCATACCGCCGATGTAGAGCTCGAAACGCTCGGTGAAGCGCGGATCGTCCGGCCGCTGCTTGGCGAGCGGCGAAACTTCGACCGGGTGATCCGTGATGAAGGTCGGCTGCTTCAGATGCTGCTCGGCGGTCTCCTCGAAGAGGACCATGAGGAGATGGCCGTAGGTGCCGCCCGCGGGGATCGCCAGCCCGCGCTCCTCCATCACCTGGCGCAACGACTCGACCGTCTCCAGCCGGCCGGCCTCGACGCCGCCCAGCTCGGCCACGGCGTCGCGCATGGTATATCGCCGCCAGGGCCGGGAGAGATCGATCTCCTCTCCCTGCCAGGAGAGCTGCTCCCTGCCCTGCACCCGCTTCGCCGCCTCCGCCGCCTCAGTGAGCAGCTCCTCGGTGAAATCCATCATCTGGCGGTAATCCGCATAGGCCCAATAGAACTCCAGCATGGTGAACTCGGGATTGTGCCGGGTCGAGATCCCCTCGTTGCGGAAGTTCCGGTTGATCTCGTAGACGCGCGGAATGCCGCCGACGAGCAGCCGCTTCAGGAACAGCTCGGGCGCGATGCGGAGGAACAGCTCCAGGTCGAGCGCGTTGTGGTGCGTCCTGAAGGGCCGCGCGGTCGCCCCTCCGGGCAGCAGATGCATCATCGGCGTCTCGACCTCGAGAAAGCCGTGGCGGTCGAGGAACTCGCGGATGGTCTTGACGATGGCGGCGCGCGCCTCGAAGACAGTCCGGGACTCCTCGCTGGAAGCGAGGTCGAGATACCGCTGGCGGTAGCGGACCTCGACGGCCGCGAGGCCGTGCCACTTCTCCGGCATGGGCCGCAGCGCCTTGGAGAGGATCGTCAGGTCCTCCACCATCAGCGAAATCTCGCCCGTGCGGGTACGGATGAGCTGGCCCGAGGCGCCGAGCACGTCACCGAGGTCCAGGTTCTCCAGGATCAGCGCAGCTGTCTCAGTAAGGCGATCCTTGCGGATGAAGAGCTGGAGCTTTTCCCGTCCGTCGTGGATGTCCACGAACACGCTCTTGCCATGCTGGCGGATGGAGCGCACCCGGCCGGGGACCCGCAGCTTGAGGCCGGCCTGCTCCAGCTCCTCGGCGGTCTTCTCCCCGTGCTGCGCCTTGATGCCGGAAGGCTCCAGGTCCCACTCGAAGCGGTGGGGGTAGGGAGGAATCCCGGCGTCGGCCAGGCGTTGGCGCTTCTCGCGCCGGTTCTGGATCTGCTCGTCAAGCTCGGACATGACCGCATAGCCTATGCGAGGAGAGCCCCCCTGGGCCAGTCTGCTACGATCCGCCCTCATGGCAGAACAGACGGCAGACCAGGAACCGGACGAGCAGACGACGTCTCTCAAGGAAGCCGTGGACCGCTGGGACCACCTGGGATGGCCGCGCCCCAAGGTAGCCGTCGTCTCGGGCTCGGGCCTCGCGGTGGATCTTGGCGAGGTCGTCCGCGGCCCGCTCACCCTGGAGTACTTCCTCCCCTTTTCCTGCCATCCGGTCGAGGGGCACCCCCACGAGATCGTGGTGATCGAGCCCCTTCCGGACCGCCCCGTCCTCTACCAGCGCGGACGGCTCCACTCCTACCAGGGCTACAGCGCGTCGGAATCGGTCTTCCCGGTCCGCCTGGCCGCCATGCTGGGGGTGAAGGTGCTGATCCTGAGCAATGCCACGGGCGGGCTGCGGCCCGAGCACCGCCCCGGGGACCTGGTCCTGATCCGGGACCACATCAACCTCTCCGGCCTCAATCCCCTGCGTGGCCAGCTCCCTCCGGACTGGGGACCGCGCTTCCCGGACATGAGCATGGCCTACGACCCCGAGCTGCGCCGGCTGACCAAAGAAGCCGCCGACCGCCTGGGCATCCCCCTGGCCGAGGGGGTCTACGCGGGCCTGGCCGGCCCGAGCTATGAGACGCCATCCGAGGTGAAGATGCTCCAGCTGCTCGGCGGCGACGTGGCCGGGATGTCCCTCGTGCTGGAAGTCATCGCCGCCCGCCACATGGGCATCCGCTGCCTCGCCATCTCCATGGTGAGCAACCCGGGCGCCGGCATGACCGACGCTCCCATCGACCACAACGACGTGCTCATTGCGGCGGAGATCGCGGCGGCGAACCTGCAGAAGTTGTTGGGGGAGGTTCTGCGGGGGCCGATCACAGCCTGAGAGGGCCATGCCCGACCGTATCGAACAGCGCGCCCGCTTTGACCTGATCCGCTACGCCAACGTCTGGGAGGATGCGGAGGTCCTGCGCGAGGCGCTGCGCCCGGCACCGGGTAAGCGGATGCTCTCCATCGCCTCGGCCGGGGACAACAGCTTCGCCCTGCTCGGCGGCGGGGCCGAGGTCGTGGCCGCGGACCTCTCCCCCGTCCAGATCGCCCTGGTCGACTTGAAGCGCGCTGCGATCCGGCGGCTCACTGCGGACGAGTGCGCGGCGTTCCTCGGCTTCCGGCGCTCGGAGCGGGACCGGCGGGAAGTCTACGAACAGCTCGAGCGGGACCTCGAACCCAAGTCCCGGGATTTCTGGCGCGAGCGCCTCGACGACGTCGCGGACGGCCTCGCCCATCACGGCAAGTTCGAGAGCTACTTCGCCCTGTTCCGCGAGAAGGTCCTCCCCCTGATCCACCGCCGGAAGACCGTCCTGGGCCTGATCGAGCCGCGGGACCAGGCCGGCCGCCAAGCCTTCTACGAGTCCACCTGGAACAACCTGCGCTGGCGCCTGCTCTTCCGGGTCTTCTTCAGCCGCTTCGTCATGGGCCGCCTGGGGAGAGACCCCGAGTTCTTCCGCTACGTCGAGGGTTCGGTCGCCGAGCGCATCCTCGGCCGCTCGCGCTACGCCCTGACCGTGCTGCCCACCCACGAGAACCCGTACCTGGAGTACATCCTCACCGGCAACTTCAGCCGCACCCTGCCGCTCTACCTGCGGCCCGAGGTCTACCCCGAGGTCAAGCGCAACATCGACAAGCTGATCCTCTTCGAGGGACCGATCGACCAGGCCGCGAAGATCCATCAGGATCAAGGGTTCGATGGCTTCAACCTGTCGGACATCTTCGAGTACCTGGACGAGCCCACGAGCATGGAGGTCTACGCCCGCCTGCTCGACGCGGCGAGGCCGGGAGCGCGCTTCGCCTACTGGAACATGCTGGTGCCGCGGCGGCTCTCCAAGTCCTTCCCCGGAAGGGTGCGCTACCTGGAGGCCGAATCCAAGGAGCTTTTCGCGAAGGACCTAGCCTGGTTCTACAGCGCATTTGTCGTGGAGGAAGTGGTGTGATCCCGCCGGGAGACCTGCGGGGCGCGATCATCCTCTCCAGTATCTTCGTTGGCCTCCTCGTCATCGCGGAGCTCTGGAGCCGACTGGGCAATCCAAAGCCTGAATGGACGCGCAAGCTGGTCCACACCGGCGGCGGGATCGCCTGCCTGTTCTTCCCCTTCCTGGTGAAATCCCCCTGGACGGTACTGGCCATGGCCCTGCCGCTGACCGTGCTCTTCGTGCTCGGCGGCAAGATGGGGTTCCTCAAGAGCCTGCACGGCATCCAGAGGAAGAGCCGGGGCGCGGAATATTACCCGCTCGCCGTCTTCCTGACCTTCGTGATGACCCAGGGCCGTCCCTGGCTGTACCTGCCCGCCGTGCTGGTGCTGGCCGTGGCCGACGCCTTCGCGGCGCTGATCGGCAGCCGTTACGGAGTGGTGCGCTACGAGGTGGAGGACGAGCACAAGAGCCTGGAGGGCTCGCTGGTCTTCCTGGTGCTGGCCTTCCTGGCGATCCACCTGCCGATCCTGTTGATGACGGACCTGCCGCGTCCGGTCTGCGTGCTGGCGGCGCTCCTGGTAGCCGCGCTGGTGACGGGCTTCGAGGCGATCTCTCTCCAGGGCGCGGACAACCTGTTCATCCCGGTGGCGGTGGTCGTGATCCTGGGGAAGATCACGAGCAAGCCGCTCTCCGAGGTGGCCTTCCAGAACCTGTCTCTCCTGGCGATGTGCCTGGTGGTGGGCTTCGCGGTCTGGCGGATGCGCTCCTTCAACGTGGGAGGGGCGATCACCTTCCTGCTGTTCGCGTACGGCACCTGGTCGCTCGGCAACTGGTACTGGGCGCTGCCTGTCTTCGTGGGCTTCGCGGGCTACCTGCTGCTCCGCCAGCGGTTCACCCCGCCCGAGCACCTGACGGGGATCAAGGTACGGACCATGACCCGGGCGCTCCTCCCCCCCTTCGCCATGCTGATCCTCGCGAACGGTCTCCGGGACGCCGAGACCTGGTTCGCGCCCTATCTCGCTGCTCTGGCCACGGTGGTTGCCATCAGTCTGGACGAGGGTGTCTTCCGCCTGGAGCGTTTCGGAGCGGCCGTCCGCGCACTTGCCGCCCTCGGCCTGGGAGCGCTGGCCTGGGCGTTGGCGGTGCTGATCCCCTGGGTTGTCAAGGGGGAAGGGGCCTTCCGGTCCCTCCTCGCTCTCCTGGGAGTGACGATGGCGATCCTGCTGCTCAACGTCACCTTGGAGCTAAAGGGCGAAGTGCCGGTCCGCCCCAGGGAGTGGACGGCCCAGCGTTTCGTGCTCACCTTCGCCGCGGCCGGAGCGGTGCTGGCCCTGCAGGCAGCCGGAGCGATCCCGCCGTGGGACCCGAGCTGGGCTCCGCGGCTGTTCAGGTGAGGTACCATGGGAGCATGCTCAGGCTGCTCCCCGCAGCCGTTCTGCTGCTGCTCGCCTCCTGCCCTCCGGCCCCGCCGCCGGACACGGCCCCCTCGCCCATCGTGAGCCACGTGGACTTCGACTCCCAGGTCAAGCCGATCCTCCAGACCCGCTGCACGCCCTGCCACTTCCCCGGAGGCGTCATGCACGACAAGCTCCCCTTCGATCAAGCCCAGACGATCCGGGATCTCGGGGAGCAACTCTTCACCCGCATCAAGGACGAGCAGGAGCAGGCGCTGCTGCGGACGTTCCTTGCTCAGGCGCCCTAGACAGCCCCGAAGGGGCGACAGCGTCTAGCCTGGGGCGCAAGCCCCAGGAATGGAATGCCCTCCGATCTCAAGCCCCTAAGGGGCGGCACCTTCTCTCTTCACGTGCCACGATATCAGACCTTGAGATAGAATCCGGGAAAAAGTTGCGCAGGAGATATCGCAATGGCCATGACCAGCGTGGCGGCCCATCACTGGACCCGGGAGGAATACGAGCGAGTCGTCGAAACGGGAGCCTTCGAAGGCTGGAAGATCGAGTTGGTGGAGGGGGTCTTACACGACATGGCTCCCAAGAGCACGCAGCATACCGGCACCGTGCACAAGATCCTGGGAGAGCTCAGGAAGGTCAGCTCCGAAAGGCCCCTCGACGTGCACCCTCAGATGCCCCTGGCAGTTTCCGCGGACTCCCTGCCGGAGCCTGACATCGCAGTAGTTCCCGAAGATCCGGAAGGGGACTGTTATTCCGCGCATCATCCCACGACGGCAGTCCTGGTCGTCGAGGTCGCGGATCTGTCTCTTCAGTATGACCGCGAGGTGAAGGCGGCGATCTACGCCCGTGCGGCTATCCCCGAGTACTGGATCGTCAACCTCGTCGCACGGCAGCTTGAGATCCACCGCGAGCCGACAGGAGATGCGTTTCGCAGCCGGTCCATCCTGGGGCCGTCCGATCAGGTCTCTCCCCTCTTTGCACCAGATGTTTCGCTCCCAATGACGCGACTGCTTCCCAAGGAGCCCCGCAGGGGCGAAAGCGTCTAGCCTGGGGCGCAAGCCCCAGGGAAACCCACCCACAAACCCATCCAGCCCCGAAGGGGCGGCACCACACACATGGCGACGACCTTCAGCAATCTGGTGTACCACATCGTGTTCAGCACGAAGAACCGGTTGCCCCTCATCGGCCGGGCGGAGCGCGACCCTCTCTATCAGTACATCGGCGGCATCGTCCGCACGGAGCGCGGAGCGCTCCTGGAGATCGGAGGCATGCCTGACCACATTCATCTGCTGGTCCGGTTCAAGCCGGACTTTCCGGTGCCGGCGGCGGTCCGGACGATCAAGGCGAATTCCTCGCGGTGGTGGAACGCGCGACATGGGCACAACGGCCGATTCGAGTGGCAGGCGGGATACGGAGTCTTCTCGGTCAGCGAATCCCAGGTGCCGAGAGTCCAGCGGTACATTCAGGCCCAGGAGGAGCATCATGCACGGGTGTCGTTCCGGGACGAGCTCGTTGAGCTGTTGAATAAACACGGCATCCCGTTCGACGAGCGATACCTCCTCGGCTGAGCGAGGTGCCGCCCCTTTGGGGCTGGGGATGGGCTGGCCTCTGCTACCTGGGGCTCGCGCCCCAGGCTAGACGCTGTCGCCCCTACGGGGCTGGGGGACGGGTTGGCTTCCTACCTGGGGCTTGCGCCCCAGGCTAGACGCTTTCGCCCCTGCGGGGCTGACGGAAAAAGAGCCCGCCCTCCCGCTCAGGTCAGCACCTCCACCACCACGGCCGTGCCGTAGCAGAGCACCTCGGTCACTCCGTCCATGACCTCGGTCGCGTCGTAGCGGATGCCGATCACCGCGTTGGCGCCAAGCTGCTCGGCGTGGGCCAGCATCATCTCGAAGGCTTCGCTGCGGGTCTTCTCGCAGAGCTCGGTGAACAGGGTGATGTTGCCTCCCGCCAGGGTCTGCAGCGCTCCTCCGATCGTGCCGAAGATGGAGCGCGAACGGACCGTGATGCCTCTCACCACTCCCAGCCCCCTTGCCACTCGATAGCCCTCGATCTCGAACGTGGTCGTCGTCATCGCCGGATTCATGGTTGCTCTCCTTTCCCTCTAACCACACTACTCCTTGTGCTACAGTTTTGTTGCACAAGGGAGCACAAAACATGACCCGCGACGAGTACGAAGCGCGCAAGCGGCGCCTTGAGGGGGAACTCCGCTCCGGCATGGAGCTGCTCGAGGCCGCCTTCCAAACCCAGTTCCGCGCCCTGGAGATGGTATGGATGGGCGCCTCCGGTGAGCCGGTCTCCATGCCCCAGGCAGCTCCTGCCCCGGCGGCGCCTCCTCCGGAGGAGAAACGCCCCGCGCGGAGGAGCGTCGGGGAGGTCTACACCGATCTCGTCACCGCTCTGCCGAGCCTCCCGGAGACCTTCGACCGCGGGGACATCTGCCGCGCGATCGGCTACGAGCCCGACCGGGTCGCCCTATACCGGCTCATGAGGGAGCTGGTCCAGGACGGGACGCTCCGGGTCCAGGTCCGCGGCGAGGGACGAAAGGCCACGAAGTACCGCCGGGCTTGAGGGCAACATTCCATCGCGCTTCGCGAACATTCCCGAAGCTTCCCGATCCATTCAACCCGCGGGTTGATACATTCCTCCCGGCTCGCGAATGATTCGGGAACCGGGTTGAAACGTTCAACTCGCCGCTTGAATGATTCGACCCGAGAGTTGAAGCGTTCAACCCGGGACACGAAACATTCAACCCGCGGGTTGAAGCATTCGCGAGCCGGGTGGAATCATTCCCGAGGCTTCAGGAATCATTCCTGAGGCTTCGCGAATCATTCCGGAGCCGGGTGGAATGCTGCGCGAAGCGGGTTTAGTGTTCCGCATCCGGACGGGGGAAGCTCCCATGCCTTCAGGAATCAATCAGATCCAGGGTTGCCTCATTGACCTCGACGGGACTGTGTATCAGGAGGGCTCGGCGATCGACGGCGCCGCTTCCGCAATCGTTGCGCTGCGTCACTCTCACTTCTTCTTCATCCGCGCCACGATCGCCCGCAGCATCGTCTGGGTCTCCTCGCTGAACCAGTTGTTCACCAGGAGCTCCTTTTCCGTGGCCAGTCCCTCTTCCATGGTGCGGACGATGTCGGCCCTGGCGGCCTTGCGGGTCTGGGACATGGCGTTCGGCGGCAGGACGATCATGCCGTTCGCCCAATCGACCGCCCTTTCCACGACAGCGTCGAGAGGGTACACCTCGTCGACGAGGCCGATGCGGTAGGCTTCTTCCGGGGGGATCAGGAGCCCCCCTCCGCAGAGGCGTTCCGCCTGGCGGGGACCCACCAGCCGCGATACGCAGCGCAGGATCGCGAGCGGCATGGGGATGCCCACCTGGACCTCGTTGAAGCCGATGCGGAAGTCCCCCTTCGCCATGATCCGGTAGTCGCAGTAGGTGGCGAGCACCGCTCCACCCGCGGGGCTGTGGCCGGTGATCGCCGCGACGATCGGGATCGGCGAGGCTGCGAGGGCGAGCAGGAGACGGTAGAAGTCCTGCCAGAGCCGCTCCATGGCCGGGCGGTCGAAATCGACCAGAATGGGGACGTCGAGCCCGCCCGAGAACCTGCCGGGGGAGCCGGAGAGCACCAGCGCCCGCACTCCCTCCCCGGGTGCGCGGGTCACGGCGTCGTGGAGCGCGGCGACCAGCTCGGGGCTGATGGCGTTGACAGGCGGCCGGTCCAGCCGCAGATCGCGGACGGCGCCATGGTCCGTGGTGACGATCATCACTTCCCCCTTTCGAAACCGAGTGCCCGCGCCATCACGAAGTAGATGGCGTTTTGCTCCATCGTCCCCTGAATCAGATGGGCGTGCGGCCCGCGGGCGTAGATGACCACGTCCTCGCCGCCATGGCTTTCGGAGTCCATCGGCACCAGGGCCTGTTGCAGGAAGTCGTCCGCGGTGGTGTCCACGGTCGAGAGATCGGCGCGCTCGCCGCTCACCGCTCCCGGACCGTTGAGATAGCCCAGGGTCGTATAGGGCTTGCCGTCCTTCGCCTTGGACGGAGCCGTCGCTGGCAGGCCGGTGTCGTCGTTGGTGACCACGAGCCCCAGGATGGGGTTGCCCCGGGTCGGGTAGCCGGCCATGGCCAGGACGTGGCTGTGATCGGCGGTGACGACGATCAGGGTGTCGTCCCCCACCAGCTCCGTGGCCCGCTGGACAGCGCGGGAGAGCTCGATCGTCTCGAGAAGGGCGCGCTTGGCGTTGCCGCCGTGGTGGGCGTGGTCGATCCGCCCCCCTTCCACCATGAGGAAGAAACCCTTGGGGCTGCGCTGGAGGATGCGGATGGATTTCTCCATCATCTCGGTCAGGGAGGGCTCGCCCGCGGTGTCCTTGCTGCGGTCGAGCTCGAACTCCATGTGCGAGCGCTCGAACAGGCCCAGGACCGGACCGGTCGTGGCCGGATCGATCGCGGCGAAGCCCTTCTGGTCGAAGACGAAGTCGCCGCCGCGGCCGGTCCATTCGTCGACCAGGTTGCGGCTCTTGCGCCTGCCCTTCGCGTCCTTGTCCTCGGGATCGGGGTCCGCGGCGGTCAGGAAGTTGGACCGGCCGCCGCCCATCGCCACTTCCAGGCCGCGGCTGGTTTTTCCGTTCAGAGTGGTGTCGCGGACGTGGAAGTCCAGGAGCTGGCGGGCGATGTCGGGGTAGTCCACCTCGATCGCCTTGGGGCTCAGGTCGGCGTCGCTCTCCCAGTCGCGGAAGGGAGTGTGCGAGTAGCAGGCGGCGGGCGTCGCGTGGGTGATCCGCGCGGTAGAGACCACGCCGGTCCACATGCCGCGCTCTTCGGCCTGCTCCAGGATGGTGGTCAGACGATTCTCGGGCTTCGCCGCCGCGACCGGGTCGGGACCGATCACGTTTGGAGCCACCGAGAGCATGGCGTCGTTGGTCTTGCTGCCCGTGACGATCGCGGTCATGGTGGGGGCCGAGTCGGGCGTCTGCTGGTTGGCCTGGTAGGTCTTGGAGAGGGCGAGGTGGGGGAACTTCTCGAAGCTCAAGTCGTTCTCTTCCCCGAACTTCATCCCCTTCATCTGGCCCTCCAGGATGCGGGCCGCGGTGATCGTGGTCACCCCCATGCCGTCGCCGAGGAAGAGGATGACGTTCTTCGCCTTGCGCTTGTCCGGCTGGATGCGGGCGTTGAAGTCCACCTCGGCCCGGCCGCGGGCGAAGAAGGTCTCCTTGGTCTCGACGGCTGAGGATGAGGCGGCCGCCGGGGCCGGCGATATCGGAGTCGGTGCCGGGACGGATTGGCAGCCCAGAGCCAAGCTGGAGGCAAGGATGGCGGCAAGAG
>DASUNJ010000498.1:0-2533 GCA_036277235.1 Thermoanaerobaculia bacterium
GAGCTGTCGATCCACCTGTTGCAGGCCACTGACGTTCCGGTGCTCGTCGCTGGCTTCGAGGCCGTGGGCTGGTCGAAGCCGCGCGACCAATTCGAGCGCTACCTCGCCGAGCAGTCGGAGGGCGCACGCACGGTGCTGGTGGCACGGCTGGGGGAGCATCTCTGCGGCTATGGTACGATCCGCTGGCGCTCCGGCTACCCGCCGTTCCGGGAGGAGGGCATTCCCGAGATCATGGACCTCAACGTTCTGCCAGGGTTCCAGAGGCAGGGAATCGCGAGCCGCCTGCTGGTCGAGGCGGAGCGGCGGGTTGCCGAGCGCTCCGGCGTCGTAGGGATCGGAGTGGGGCTGTTTACGGACTACGGCCCCGCGCAGCGGCTGTACGTCAAGCGCGGCTATGTCCCCGATGGGCGCGGAATCGTCTGGCGTAATCAGGTGGTGCACGGCGGGCAATCGGTCGTAGCGGATGACAGCCTTGTGCTGCATCTGACCAAGCAGCTCCACGCCTGACGCGAGCTTGCAGGTGAGGTACCCCAGCCAGTGAGGAGTCGCAGATGAAATCGAAGTTCCCCGGCCCCGTCCCGGAAATACCGGTGGGGGACATCGCTGCTGCGGCGGCTTATTACCAGCGCAGTCTGGGCTTTACCCTGGACTGGGGTGGCGAGGAGCTCGGGCTGGCAGGCATCTCGAAAGGCAACTGCCGGATGTTCCTGGCGAACCAGCAGTATCGGAAGGGATACGGCAACGTCGGCCCAACGTTGACCTGGCTGAACCTGGAAAGCAGGGAGGAGGTGGACGAGCTGTATCGAGTCTGGAGTGCCGGCGAGGCCAGATTGATGTCCGCACCGGAGTCGAAGCCCTGGGGCTTGCACGAGTTCACGGCGGCGGATCTGGATGGCAATCTCTTCCGTGTCTTCTATGACTTCGCCACTCCTGAACGCGCCGAGGATTGAACGATCCACCACCCGAACCGCGGAGACGGAACCATGCGAGCTCTCTGGGCACTCGGTGCGGCGGCGGCGTTCTTCGCCGCCATCTTCGTCGCGAGAATCGTCCATCACGGATTCACCGACCACGGCCACCTCGACACGCCCCATCTCCTCGTCGCCATCGTATCGGCGGCGCTCGGTCTCGTCCTCCTGCGTCGTGCGCTCCTCCGCCGGAGCACGTAGGCCATGACGGAGAGAGCAGTGCCGGACCTGCCGGCCGACGATCTAGGCGTGGCCAGGGATTTCTACGTGGAGAAGCTCGGCTTCGCCGTCCTCTTCGAGGAGACCCCTGACGGGAAGAGCGGCATTCTCGGCCTGCGACGAGGAGGCATCTATCTCACGATCCACTCGCCGATGACGGGGCACGGACGGAATGCGTGCGCCTCACTGCACGTCGACAGCGCCGACGCCTACTACGAAGAGTGGCGTGCCCGGGTGGAGATCCCTCGGCCTCCGAAAAACGAATACTGGGGTGGACGCACGTTCGGCGTGACCGATCCTTTCGGAAACACGATCTTCGTCATCGGGCCGACCACGAGCTGAGGGTGGCGGCGGGAAGCGTCGCGGAGTCGATTTCCGGCAGCTTCGCTCGTCGTGGAGATGAGAGCGTGGCCCGAGACCAACGAGGAGCAACAGGAGAAGGGGACATGAGAAAGCTGGTGGTGGGCACCTTCCTGACACTGGACGGCGTCATGCAGGCACCGGGCGGCCCGGACGAGGATCGCGACGGCGGCTTCGAGCACGGGGGCTGGCTGGTCCCCTACTTCGACGACAAGCTGGTCGAAATCATGTCCGAGTGGACCACTCGCGCCGGCGCCTTCCTCCTCGGCCGGAAGACCTACGAGATCTTCGCGGGCTCCTGGCCGAGCTCCACCGATCCGGCGGACGAGATCGCCACCGCCCTCAACACGCGGCCCAAGTACGTCGCATCGCGGACGCTGGACCGGGTCCGCTGGAACAATTCGACCCTGCTCGAAGGCGACCTCGCCGAAGCGGTCGCGAAGCTCAAGGCGCAGGAAGGAGGCGAGATCCAGGTCCACGGCAGCGGCGACCTCCTCCAGACGCTGCTCCGGCACGATCTCGTCGACACGCTGCGCATCTGGCAGTTCCCCGTGGTGATCGGCACCGGCAAGCGCCTCTTCGGCGAGGGCACCATCCCCCGCAGCTTCCGGCTCGTCGACACGCAGATGTCCTCCACCGGCGCGGTCCTCCACGTCTACGAGCGCGTGGGCGATCCGCGGTACGGCGAAGTGGAGGTCGGCCAGGAGACGGTGATCTTCGACCAGCGTTAGCCGCACCCCCGCGGGCCGAACCACGGCCATCCTCACCTGCCCCTTATCCCAGGGATCTCCATGAAACTCGGCAACTTCTCCGTCAGCCTGGCAGTCAAGGACCTCGCTGCCTCGCAAGCCTTCTACGAGAAGTTCGGCTTCACGGTGTTCGGAGGCGACGCCTCGAACAACTGGCTCATCCTGAAGAATGGAGAGGCCGTGATCGGCCTGTTCCAGGGGATGTTCGAACGCAATACCCTGACCTTCAACCCTGGC
>DASUNJ010000499.1:0-4906 GCA_036277235.1 Thermoanaerobaculia bacterium
GGCTCTTTTCGGCTATGGCGCCCCCGGTTTCGGCTTCTACACCCCTTCGGTGGCATGGGCCTACAACGGCGGCGCCCACGTGCCGCCCCTGGACCGGGCGCGGGCGCGGGCGCTGCTCGCCGAGGCGGGAGCTCGCCGCGAGCTCGAGCTGGTAGTTCCCGCCTTTGCCCCGGTCGACGAGATCGGCGGGCTCCTCCGCGACCAGCTCGCCGGGATCGGCCTGGCGGTGCGCGTAACGGTGCTGCCCTTGAACGACTGGAGCGACCGGGTGATCCGGCGCCAGGACTTCGATCTGACGCTGATGTCGGGCCGGCACGGTCCGGACCCCGAGAACCTGAGCTTCCGCTTCGGATCGCGGACCGCCATCCCGAACCTCGGCTACGCCAACCCGGAGCTCGACGCCGCCCTGGCGGCGGGAGCGGCCACCGTGGACCTCGAGCAGCGCGCCCGTTCCTACTACCGGGCGCAGGAGATCCTGGCGCGCGACCTGCCCATCGCTCCGCTGGCCGAGGCGGTGGCGGTCACCGTGTTCCGCAGCAACGTCCGCGGTCTTCCCAATGCCGAGGGCCTCGGCCTGGTCCCCACCCACGACTTCAGCCTGGTGCGCGTACGGCCGTGATCCGGTGGTCCGATCTCCCCTGGCGGGCCAAGCTCACCCTTCTGCTGGGTCTGCTCGCCGCGCTCCCCCTCCTCGTGGTCACCCTCGTCAACGTGACCGCGGCGCGCTCGGAGCTGATCGCCGCCAGCCGCGAGCAGAACCTGCAGCGGGCGCGCAGCACGGCCGCCGCCGTCGACAGCTACCTGGAGGTCGTCCTCTCCGACCTGGAGATCGCCGCCCGCGCCCCGGACACCGTGCGCTTTCTGAAAGGGAGCGGCGACCCCGGGCTGCGCAGGGACCTTCTGACCACCCTGCGCCAGATGAAGGAGACTCAGGGCTTCGAGGCCCTGTTCCTCGCCGATCCGGCAGGACGGATCGTGCTGGCCACGGACGCCCCCATGATCGGCCGCAACGTCATCGCCACGCGCAGCTTCCTGGACGGGATCTCCGGCAACTCGCTCGTCCACGAGCCCCGCTACGACCCGGAGGACGGACGGGTCTACCTCCGGGCCTCGGCCCCGGTGCGGAGCGCCGGCGGGCCGATCGCGGGCGTCGCCGTGGGGCTGGTCCCCCTGGAGGGGCTCGACCGGATCCTAGTGGGGGACACGGATTTCGCCGGGCGCAGCGAGTTCGGCATCCTCTGGGACTCCCGCGGCATCCGGTTGAGCCATCCGACCCAGCCGGGCCTCCGCCTGCGGCCCTTCGAGCCGCTCGAGCCCGACGCCGCCGACCAGCTCGTGGTCGAGCGGCGCTTCGGGCCGGACACGCGCCGCCTCCTGCAGGTGAGCCAGGCGGTTCCCGGCGTGGTCGAGCGCTCGCGCTGGCTTCTCTACGAGCGCTCCCTCGACCCGCACCTGAGGATCGACAGCCCGGGCGGCGTCCTCTACGCCGCGGCCGTGCCGCTGCGCAGCCAGCGCTGGATCTACGGCGTTTTCAGCCCGCGCAGCGCCATCCTGGCCGCGATCGGCCGGCAGATCCAGCGCACGCTGCTGGTCGTGGCGATGACCGGCCTCGTGGCCATAGCCGCCGGGCTGTTCGCCGCGCAATGGGCCACCCGGCCGCTGCGGCTGGTCGGCCAGACGGCCAACGCCATCGCCGCGGGCGACATGTTCCGCCGGGTCGGGCTGCGGCAGGCGGACGAGGTGGGCCAGATGGCGGCGGCCTTCGACGCCATGGCCGACGCCCTGGGCGCGAAGGAGGCCGAGCTGCGCGGCTACACCGGCCGCCTGGAGCAGCGGGTGGCCGAGCAGACCGCCGAGCTGTGGGAGGCGATCGAGAACGAGCAGGAGGCGCGCCACCGGGCCGAGGAGGCGAACCGCCTCAAGGACGAGTTCCTGAGCACCGTCTCGCACGAGCTGCGCACGCCGCTCAACTCCATCCTCGGCTGGACCTGGCTCCTGGCCGGCGACAAGCTGGACGAGGAAGGCGCCCGCCGGGCGGTCCAGACCATCGAGCGCAACGCCCGCGCGCAGAGCCAGATCATCGACGACCTGCTCGACGTCTCCCGCATCGTGACCGGCAAGCTGCGGCTGAAGGTGAGGGCGGTCGAGCTGGCGCCGTTGATCGAGGCCGCGGTCGATGCCGTACACCCGGCGGCCCAGGCCAAGGGGATCCGGGTCGACGTCCGCCTGGGCCGGATGGGCCCCCTGAAGGCGGATCCAGACCGCCTGCAGCAGGTGGTCTGGAACCTGCTCGCGAACGCGGTCAAGTTCACGCCCGCGGGAGGCCGAGTAGAGATATTGGCGGACGAGGCGGACGGCCAGGCGCGCATCCGGGTGACCGACACGGGCATCGGCATCCCGGACGCCTTCCTGCGCTACGTCTTCGACCGCTTCCGCCAGGCGGACAGCAGCACCACGCGGAGGCACGGCGGTCTCGGGCTCGGCCTGTCGATCGTGCGCCACCTGGTGGAGCTGCACGGCGGCACGGTGACGGCCGAAAGCGCGGGCGAGGGCCGGGGCGCCGCTTTCACGGTATTGCTGCCGCTCGCGCGGGCCGAGGCGGCCGCGGCCGGCACCGGAATCACCGACAACAGGAAAGGAGAACCAGCATGAACCGAAAAACCCTGCCTTCGATCCTCCTGGTGCTTCTGCTCCCCGCCTGTGGCCATGCCGGGGACGAGAAATCCGACCTCGACCGGATGGCCCAGGAGCACGAGCACGACAAGCCGGTCGCCTCCCAGGCGGCCACGACTCCGCCGGTCCAGGAAGTGACCGGCGAGGAGGTGGTCTACGCGGAGGTCGGAGGCAAGCCCGTGCGCGGCTTCCTCGCGAAGCCCAAAGCAGGTGCAGCGCAGGATCCGTTGCCCGCCGTCATCGTCATCCAGGAGTGGTGGGGCCTGAACGACAACATCCGCCAGATGGCGAAGCGCCTGGCGGGCGAGGGGTACACCGCCCTGGCCGTGGACCTCTACGGAGGTCAGGTGGCGAGCGATCCGGGGCAGGCGCAGAAGCTGATGCAGGCCGTCCTGCAGAACCGCGCCGCCGGCGAGGAGAACCTCCGCCAGGCCTACAACTATCTGGAAACGAAGCACAAGGCACCGAAGATCGGAGTCATCGGCTGGTGCTTCGGCGGCGGCTGGTCGCTCGCCACGGCCCTGATGCTGCCGGACAAGATCGACGCCACGGTCATCTACTACGGCCACCTGGAGACCGACAAGGAGAAGCTGGGCAAGCTGGGCATGCCGGTGCTGGCCTTCTTCGGCGGCAAGGACAAGAGCCTGCCGGTCGCGACCGTGCGCCAGTTCGAGGCGGCGATGAAGGAGGTGGGAAAGCCGGTGGAGGTCCACGTCTACGACGAGGCCGACCACGCCTTCGCGAACCCCTCGGGGGGCAACTACAACGAGCCAGCGGCGAAGGATTCGTGGCAGCGGACCACGGCTTTCTTCGCGAAGCACCTGAAGAGCTGAAAGGACCCAAAGGACTTAAAGGACGAAAAGGACAAAGGACAGCCTTCCGGGGGTCCTTTAGGTCCTTTACGTCCTTTGGGTCCTGGGTGGGCGGGGGATTATTGGTCGGGGCGAGAGGATTTGAACCTCCGGCCTCACGGTCCCGAACCGTGCGCTCTACCAAGCTGAGCTACGCCCCGACGGAGGCATGAATCTGCGGACACCGGGCGGGTGCCGAGCGGGAGGGGAGGATACAGCCCACGGGGGAATGCCGTCAAGAGCGTTTCTTTTTCTTGCCCTTGCCCCGGCGGCCCCGCTTCGGCCTCGGCAGGGGCGAGAACGGATCGTATCCTCCCTCCAGGAGGGCGGAAAGGCGCAGCCCGAGTCTCGCGAAGCGGATCGCCATCTCAGGATCCTCGTAGACGAGCTCGAAGCCCTTGTTCAGCAGGTGCTCTCCAAGAGGCCAGCCCTGCCGCCCTTTCCCCTTTTCCATTCCCAGGTTATCCTTTCACGCGACACGATACCGCGCCAGGCTCGAATTGCAAAGGGAAGCAGGCGGCGGCCCTTTCCGCAAAGCGCCGCGATACAATGCGAGCCCTAACCCAGGAGGGCGCGATGTCCGTCACCACCCTGTCTGAGCTGTTCCTGAAGGCCGCGAGCTACAACAAGCCCGAATGCCTCCTCTATAAAGTCGGCGGGAAGTACCAGCCGGTTTCGACCGCGGAGCTCGTGGACCGCGTCCGGCGCCTGGCCAAGGCGCTGGAGGAGCTCGGCGTCCAGCCGGGCGACCGGGTCGCCCTCATGGCCGAGAACGGTCCCCACTGGCCGACCGTCGACTTCGCCGGGCTTTGCATCGGGGCCGTGGTGGTGCCGATCTACCCGACCCTGCTCCCCGACCAGTCGTCCTACATCGCCAAGAACTGCGGCGCCAAGGTCGTGGTGGCGGAGACCACCAGTCACCTGGAAGGGTTCCTCAGCCATGCCCACGACCTGCCCGACGTCCAGCAGTTCGTGCTCGTCAAGGGCGAGTCGGCAGACCCGCGGGTGGTCACCCTCGACGCCCTGCTGAGCCGGGGTACCGGCGCCGATCCCGTCCGCTTCGAGAAGAAGGCCCGCGCGGTCAAGCCCGACGACCTCGCGACCTTCATCTACACCAGCGGCACGACCGGCACGCCCAAGGGGGTGATGCTGACCCACCGCAACATCGCCTCCAACGTGGTCTCCGCCCTGCAGCTCGTGGACATCAAGGGGGAGTTCACCGCCCTCTCCTTCCTGCCGCTCTCGCACTCGTTCGAGCGCACCGTGGACTACTGCTACTTCTACCGGGGCTGCACCATCGCCTATGCCGAGTCGGTGGCAACCGTTGCCCAGAACCTCGGGGAGGTGAAGCCGCAGATCTTCGTCTCGGTGCCGCGCGTGTA
>DASUNJ010000500.1:0-5215 GCA_036277235.1 Thermoanaerobaculia bacterium
CTGTCAGGCTGCCTCTCCCCCGCAAGTAGACCTGCGGGCGGCCCCAAAGCAAAAGCAAACCAGGTGAGCCTCCCCCTCTCTCGGGGAGGGTGATCGGGGGACCGGAGAGGGGCTGGGGGATGAGGATTCACTTCCGAGAATCAACTTCCTCGGGTGGTGAGAAACCATACCTTTTCAAAGTCCGAATGACGGCTGCCTCAATGGGGTCGCCGTCCGCTCGGGAAGTCGTTTCCGGCAGGTTGTAGTACCTTCTGAAAAAATCGCTCGGTTCGCTCCCCACCGCCAGGAGCGCCGTGAACAGATGCTCAACGGTGAACACCACCAGGCCGTTGAACACCTGCGACCAGTAACCGTCGGACCTCTCGGTCCTCGCTCCTAGCTCCCTGAGCGAGACACCCTTCGACTCCACCTCGGCGCGAAGGGCCTCCTTGATGCGGTCAGCCTCTCCTTTGGCAGAGGGCTTGGCGGGTCTCTTCATGACAAAAAAAGGGTAGCACACCGGGCTGGGCCTCCACGATCCGTGCTGGACTTTGCTTCTAGTGTGTTGACATCCAACATACACGTGCTGTACCTTGCTGCGCATGGCACAGACCCGCTGCTGTGGCTCTCATCAAGGCTTCGCTTTGACACTGCCGTTACGCGACCACGTCATTCGAGGCGGCAAGTCGTGAACCTGGTACACCTCCGCCTCCGCAGCGGGGAAGCGGTCGCCGAGGAGCGCGTCCTCGAAGGCTCCGAGACGCTCTACTTTTGCGCGAAGGACCTCTGCCCGCACTACCGCGGCCAACTCGCCTTCCTCGCCGGCGCCGAGACCATGTATTGCGCGCTGGTGCAGTCTTCGCCGGACCGCATCTGCCAAGCCTTCTACCTCGAAACAGCCGAGGACCTCGACAAGCTTCGGCGCCAAACCTGGGAGCAACGCCTAGACGAGGCTGAGGCCTTCGAATCCGCGGTAGCCGCCGCAGCGGTTGGACTGAGGGCCAGCCGTGGGGCTTGAGCACCTCGCCGCAGTCTGGGAGCACTCCCGCCAGAGCGGGTCCGGCCTCGTCGTCCTCCTGGCTGTAGCAAGCTACTCCGACCAGCGCGGCGAATGGACCGCCGATCAGGCGACGCTCCAGAAGCGGGCTCGTCTCGGCCGACGCAGAGTGCAGCAGCTCCTCGAGGAGCTGGTTGCCGCGGGCGAGCTCGCGGTCGTGTCGCATCACGGCCGGGGCAAGCTCTCCACCTACCGTTTGCTGGTCCACGAGGAAAAGGCGAAGCAGAGTGCACCTTTTCAAAAAGGCGAAGCAGAGTGCGCCTTTCCCGCCCAGAAAGGCGAAGCAGAGTGCGCCTTTCCGGCTGGAAAAGGCGAAGCGGAATGCGCCTTTCCGGCTCCCCTCGCTCCCCCTTTTCCCCCTCTTCCCCCTTTCCCCCCAGACCCCCTAATCCCCCTATACCCCCAAATCCCCCTCACGCCCCCAGAAGAAAAAGCAAAAGAACAGGAGACCTTCGGTCTCCGGCCCCTGACGGGGCCGCAGGGCGCCGTCTTTCGAGTCAACCTGCTGCTCGAAGAGGCGGGAGTTCCCTTGCCGACTCCCGCGCAGATCGGTCTCTGGTCGAAGACGCTCGGCGGCACCGAGCCGCTGCTCGAGCTGCTGGGCCGCCTCATCCAGGCCGGCTTGGCGAACAAGCGGGAGCCGATCGCCTACGTGCATCGGGTCGTAATGGAGCAAGCCGCCGCGAGACCGGCGAGCCCCGAACCAGGAAAGCCTCTCAGCGCCCGCGCCGGCCGCGAGATGTTGCGCGCTGCCGGCGCCGATGAGATCCGCTGGCAGCAAGCCCTCGAAATCATCGCCAACACGGAGGAGTCATGACTCCCTGGAACTGCAAGAAGTGCGGCGAGGACCAGATCGCCTTCGGCCGCATCCCTGAAGACCGCCTCTGCTATGCCTGCGTGGAAGCCCGGCGCGTTGCGAGCGCCTTCACCGAGGCCGATGCCGGCATCCCCAAGCTATTCCGCGGACTCACCCGCGAGAGCTGGTCCGCGTACTTCCAGCGCCCTTGGCCCGAAGCGCTGGAGAGTTGGAGCGGGAATCCTCGCTGGATCGCTCTCTGGGGACCGACCGGCACCGGCAAGACCGGCATCGGCACCGTGCTCCTTGCCGAGCACCTCCGCACTGGCCGGCGCGGGAGGTGGATCTCCGGCCCTGAGCTCACACGGCGCCTCCAGTGCGACTTCGCCGCGGCCGATGACGTCCTCGCCCCTCTTCTCGTGACTCCGCTCCTGGTTTTCGACGAGCCGCTCACGGTCTCCACCCCGGACTGGTACATCGACCGCCTGGTGCTCATCACCCGCACTCGCGACGAGAGCTGCCTGCCGACGATCGTCACCAGCCAACTCATGCCGGAGTTGCTGCGCAACCCGACCGGCGCCACGCCTCCGCCTCTCTTGTCGCGCTGGCTCTCCGGCCTCCACATCCGCACCCGCGGCACCGACGCGCGGCTGAGGAGGGCCGCCCGGTGAAGCGGCAGAAAGCCCTCCCGCACAGCGAGGAAGCCGAGCGCGCCGTGCTCGGCACTCTCCTCCTGGAGCCTCTGCGCATCGCCCAGGTCCGCACACGCCTGGAGCCGGGCGACTGGTACCTCGAGCACCACCGGCTGCTCTATCAGGCCTTCCTCGACCTCGCCGATGCGGGCTCTACGCCCGATCTCCTCACGCTTCAGGCTCATCTCAAACAGGACGGGCTATTCGATGTGATCGGCGGCATGTCCTACCTCGCGGCGCTCGACCTGGACCTGCCGGACGTGGGCCGCCTGGACGAGTACGTGGCCATCGTGAAAGAGCGGAGTGTCCGGCGCGATCTGATCGCGGACGCGCAGCACACGCTCATGGCGGCGGCTTCAACAGCGCGCCCGGTGCATGAGATTCTGGCCGACCTCCGCGCCTCTGCCGACAAACTGCTCGGCCGTGCCGCTCGAACGCGCTGGGAGGCCGCCGGCGCAGTCATGGAGCGCCTGCTCGAAACCCTCGACGAGGATCGCTCCGAGGCCCTCCGCGGGCTCACTTCTGGCATCCCGGCCTGGGACCAGCTCGGCCCCGGCTTCCTGCCGGGCGGCCTGTATGTCATCGCTGGACGGCCCGGCATGGGCAAGACCTCGCTAGCGCTCGACCTCACGCGGCACGTGGCCGTCGAGCTGAAGCGGCCGGTCGGCGTCTTCTCGCTCGAAATGCGCTCGGACGAGATCGGCATCAAGCTCGGCTCCGCCGAGGCCGACATCGCCTCCCGCCAGATCCGCACGGCCCACCTCTCGCATCGGCAGTGGCAGGACCTCTTCGCGGCCACGCGGCGGATGATGGCGGCGCCGCTGTTCCTGGAATACAGCCCGGCCCTGGCGCTGCGCGACCTCGAAGCCCAGGCTTGGTGGCTCAAGGCCCAGCATCCCGACCTGGCGCTCCTGGTCGTGGATTACCTCCAGCTCATCACGGCCGGGATCCGCGTCGAGAACCGGCGGCTGGAGATCGCTCTCATCGCCCGGCGTCTGAAAGAGTTGGCCGGCGAGCTGGGCCTTCCTGTGATCGCCCTGTCGCAGCTCAACCGCGAGCTGACGCGCCGGAGCGATCCGCGCCCGCAACTCGCTGACCTCGCCGAATCCGACGCGATCGGGCAGCACGCCGATCAGGTCGCCTTCGTGCACCGGCCCGAAGTCTTCGAGCCCGACTCCGAGAGCCTCCGCGGCCTCGCGGAGATCATCGTCGCCAAGCACCGCCACGGGGAGACGGGCACCGTCGCGTTGACCTGGATCGGCGCGACCACCTCCTTCCGCAGCCGCTCGACCCCGGAGCCGGCCGGAGCGGAGCCCTTCTAATGCCGATCCGCCCCGAGCAAGCGCGAGCGGTTCTCCCTCAGGTCGATCCTGCCCGGATGCGGCTGGACTGGCCCGTGGGCTTGCGCGACGGCGCGCTCCTGGCGCTGCTCGCCGCCGGTCTCACGGCCAGGGAGATCTCTCGCCTGCGCGCCTCGGCGGTCACGATGAAGCGGGGGAAGCTTCTGGTCGCAGTCCATCGCCAAGGCGTGGTCTGGTATGCCGCGCTGCCGGCCGATCTCGGAAGCCGGGTGCTGGTCTGGCTCACGGAGCGCCGCCTGTGGGGTGAAGGTACGCCGGTCTTCACCGGGCCTAACGGATCATCCCTCTCCCGGAAGAGCATCTATACGATCGTCAATCGTTACCGGCACCTGGGGGAGGCTCGCCGATGCGCGTAGCCCTCTACGCGCGTGCGTCGGCCGCCGATCGCGACGGAGAGACCGTCGAGCAGATCCTCGCCGTCTTGGCCACCTGCGCGGCCCGCAGGGACTGGGAGATCGCGCTGGAGTGCAGCGACCAGGGTCCCTTCCCCGAGGGTCGGAGAGACGGTCGCAGGCGCCTTCTCGAGGCCGTGCGGGCGAAGGCCGTGCAGGGCGTGGTCGTGCGCTCCCTGAGCCATCTGGCGCGCTCCCTGCGCCACCTGAGCGACCTGGGCCGCCTTTTCGCCGTGCAGGACGTCGCCCTGGTCGCCACCGAGGACCTCATCGACACCACAGACCCGGGCGGAGCGATCCGCTGGCGGGACTGGCTCGAAATCTCCGGCCGTCTGGACCGCGAGCTCCGTGCCGAGGCCGCGAAGCTTGCCCGGCTGCGCACGCCCGGTGAGCGCTGGGGAAGGCCCGCGGCCGCCGTCAACCCCCTGGAGCTGCTGACCTGGTGGGAGGGCCGTGGAGGCCGCCGGCCGCTCGCCTTGCGCGAGCTCGCCCGCAAGCTCGGCGTCTCGGAAGGCACCGCCCGCAAGCGCCTCCACGCCCTCCGCGCTGCCGGCCAGGTCGACGACGGAGCTCGCGCTCGAGCGCTCGGGGCGGCCGGCCTGGGCGCCCTCTCGATGACGCGGCCCTTGCCGCTGCCTGGAAGCTGCAGCTTCAGGCCGCCCGCCAGCGAGGCACCGAACCGAGCATTTCCGCCGTCGCCTGCCACCTGCATGCGAGCCGGTGTCGTGTGCGATCACGGCTACGAGAGATCGGCCTGCTCAGCGAAGGTACACAGAGTTTGGTGCCCCAGGGCACCAAGGAGAAGGACAGATGACGAACGAGCTGCGAGAAGGTCTCCACGAACTGATGCGGCGGCTGGCTGAGGGCCGCCCACGCCGCGAGTGCCTGGAGGCACTCGGCGACTTTCGCGACCTCACCTCGCGCGAGCTGGCCCACTT
>DASUNJ010000501.1:0-3585 GCA_036277235.1 Thermoanaerobaculia bacterium
CGGAAGACGGCGGCGGAAGCGCCCACCCCCCATCCCGCCCGGCTCTCGCGGCTGATGTCGCGGCTGGACGAGGCCGAGGGCTCCTCGCCCCGCGAGCGGCTGGCGGGGCTTTTGACCGCGACGCCGAGGCCGGTGCGCTGGGTCCTGGCCGGGCAGCTCGCGGCGCTCCTCCTGCTGGCTGCCGGCTGGATGTGGACGCCTCCTCCCCCACCGCCAGCTGAGTTCACGACTCTCTCGGACTCGGCCGCCGTCGCCACCCCGGCAAAAACCCAGAGGGTGCGCGTGGTGTTCGCCGAGGGAGCGACGGAGCGCCAGATCCGGGACGTTCTCCTGCCGATCGGCGGCCAGCTCGCGAGCGGTCCCTCGGCCCTCGGCGTCTACACCGTCGAGTTGCCCGAAGGCCGCGATCCGCTGCCGGTCGTCCTCCAGCACCTGAGGAGCCGTCCCGAGGTGAGCTTCGCAGAGCCGGTCATGGGAGAGGGTGGGTGAAAAGAGGAGTCCTTCTCCTCCTGCTCGCCGGCTGCGCCGGCTCGGGAACCCCCGCTCCCGAAGGCGTGGCCCCCGGCACCACCGGCGGTCCCCAGGTGATGGTCATGCTCGCTCCCGCGCCGCCGGCCATCCTGAGCAACAACACCGCGGCGCTGGCGCAGACCTACAGGCTGCGCACGGTCTACTCCTGGAACCTGGCCTCGCTCGGCGAGCAGTGCGTGGTCTTCGAGGTCACCGGCGACCGGCAGGCCGAGGACGTGGCCCGGCGCCTCGCCTCCGATCCCCGCGTCGGCTCGGTGCAGACGATCGAGACCTTCGAGGTACTGGCCGAGCCAAGCCCGTGGAACGATCCCTATGCCCACCTCCAGCACAGCGCCGAGACGCTGCGCCTCGAGCAGGCCCACCGCTGGGCTACGGGCAAGGGGGTGCGAGTCGCGGTCATCGACACCGGGGTCGACCTCGACCATCCCGACCTGCGCGGACGGGTGGTCAAGGCGCAGAACTTCGTGGACCAGGGGGAGCGCAGCTTCACCACGGACTTCCATGGTACGGCCGTGGCCGGGGTCATCGCCGCGGCGGCCAACAACGAGGTCGGGATCGTGGGGGTCGCGCCGCAGGCGCAGATCTACGCGCTCAAGGCCTGCTGGCAGCAGCCGGCCGGCGCGCGGGAGGCGGTCTGCAACAGCTACACCCTGGCCAAGGCCGTGGACTTCGCGATCAGCGAGGGCGCGCACGTGCTCAACTTCAGCCTCGCCGGACCGCCGGACGTCCTCCTGACGCGGCTCATCAAGGTGGCCCTGGAGCGTGGCATCGTGGTGGTGGCCGCCGCGCCGTCCAAGCCGGACGCCCGGGCTTTCCCCGCTTCCATGCCGGGGGTGATCGGGATCTCGGGCAGCGATCCGCCAGGACGCTTCCTGGGGGCACCGGCGGAGGACATCCTGACGACGGTGCCCCGCGGGTCCTACGATTTCTTCTCCGGCAGCTCGCTGGCGGCGGCCCAGGCCTCCGGGGTCGCGGCCCTGCTCCTGGAGCGCAATCCCAAGCTCACGCCGCCCGAGCTCGCGGCCCTCTTCCACAAGACCGCCCGCCTCTCCCAGATCGACGCCTGCGCGGCCCTGGTCAGCGCCTCGGGCACCGGTTCCTGTCCGTAACATTTGCGGCCGGGGAGCGCCTGAGTGCGGTAGACTGCCGTTCCTGTTGTAAGGAGCTTTGCTATGAAGAGTCTCGGGTTTGCATCCATTTTGGTGTTGAGTCTCACGATCCCGCAGCTGGCCACGGCCCAAACGGCCAGAGGCACCTACCGGTTCGTGATGGAAGACGATCTGATCAGGTCCGTGGAATTCGCAGCGGACGAGAGAGGCGGCCAGATGGTCTTTACCGATGAGGCAAAGATCCTGGACGGCGACGATATCGAAGACCCCCGCCGCGGCGATGCCACGGAGATCTACGTCAGGGCCGACTTCGACGACTTGACGGTCGAGAAGAACAGGGCCGTGATGAGCGGATTCGTCGTCGACTCCAATCACACGAGCTACATCGGGACGGTGGTACACCTCGTGGTCGAAGACAACGCGGAGAACCCGAAGGTGCCGGACAGGCTCACGTGGACGTTCTGCAGGCCGCGGGAGGGGAGATGGGTTCCGTCCGACGCCGAGCGCAAGGACGACGACGGGGCGTACTGGAAGTGGTGGGCGACGGACGCAGAGCGCGACGACGACGTGGGGATACCGTCCGTTGACCTCCTTTCGAACGCGCTCGACTGCCAGGTCCTTCCGCTCTGGTCGTACGAGTTTCTCGACGTGCGGAAGTGGGAAGGCGACCTCATCGTTCAGCAGTAAGCCATGGCACGCAACAGTCGCGGGATGAGAGGAGTCGGGAAGCGTTTCCACAAGCCGGGGACCGCGCCCGGCACGCTCAAGGCTCCCGAGAAGCGGGTCGAGCAGGTCCGCATGACGGTTTTCGACTACGGGCCGGACCGCCTGGAGGAGAAGACCGTCACCCGCGTCCAGGACCTGTTCCCCTATCGGGACAGCCAGACGGTCACCTGGATCAACATCGACGGCCTGCACGACGTCGCCGCCCTGGAGGCGCTCGGCAAGCACTTCGGCTTCCACCCCCTGGCCTTGGAGGACGTCCTCAACTGCGGGCAGCGGCCCAAGATCGAGGACTACGGCGAGCACCACTTCATGATCATGAAGTCGCTGATCCATACGGACATCCTCGCGACCGAGCAGATCAGCTTCTTCCTGGGCGGCAACTACGTCATCACGCTCCAGGAGATTCCGGGCGACTCCTTCGAGGCCGTGCGCGAGCGCATCCGCCGCGGCAAGGGGATGATCCGCAAGTCCGGCCCCGACTACCTGGCCTATGCCCTGATCGATGCCCTGGTGGACGAGTTCTTCCCGGTGATGGAGAAGTATGGGGAGCGGATCGAGAGCCTGGAGGCCGAGCTGCTGACGAACCCGGCCCCGGCGACGATCCAGGAGGTCCACCGTATCAAGCGCGAGCTGCTCCTCCTGCGGCGCACGGCCTGGCCGGAGCGCGACGTCATCGCCGCCATGCAGCGCGAGGAGTCGGACGTCATCCACCCCGGAACCCAGGTCTTCCTCCGCGACTGCTACGACCACACCATCCAGGTCATCGACATGATCGAGACCTTCCGCGACCTGGCCGCGGGCATGCTGGACGTCTATCTGTCGAGCACCAGCAACCGGATGAACGAGGTCATGAAGGTGCTGACGATCATCTCGACCATCTTCATCCCGCTGAACTTCATCGCCGGGGTCTACGGCATGAACTTCAACACCGACCGCAGCCGCATGAACATGCCGGAGCTGGACTGGGCCTTCGGCTATCCCTACGCCCTGACCCTGATGTTCACGGTGGCGTTGCTGCTGGTCTTCTACTTCCGGAAGAAGCGCTGGTTCTAGCCCCCTCCGGCCGAGCTGCCGGCCGAGGCACTGCCGGCGGCACTTTGGGCGCCAGACGGGCGAGAGGGGGCGAGGCGCGCAGCGCCTGGGACGGCAGCAGCAAGCGGGGAGAAGAGGCCTCTTCCGCTGACAGCGGCGCGCCGCCCCGCCGCTTCGCGGACAGCTC